>JAZOMK010000001.1:0-3512 GCA_045653985.1 Clostridia bacterium
TATAAAAAATGCTTTTATAATGGTAATGGATTCTATCTTTCGTATCTTGATTCCAAAATATCAAACGGCATATTGGATAACAAAGATAAGGTGTGCCACGTAGGCAGAGGACAGTTTAACGTTGATACAGATGGCTTTTTATATCCTTGCTCACAGTTTACAGGCAAAAAGGAATACTGCCTTGGTAGTGCTGAAGAAGGTATTGATATAAAAGCGATAAACGAAGTTCTTAAAATATCAACCGAGCCTGATATCTGCAAAGATTGCCAATTAAACAAAAGATGTCGCAACAACTGCGGTTGCATAAATCTTTCAGAAACAGGGGTTCTTGATAGCGTTTCGCCATTTCAATGTGAGCATGAGCGTCTTGTCATTGATATTGCTGACGAAATTGCGGAGGAATTATATCAAAACGAGCCTGAAAAATTTAAAAAACGATATTTAAAACAGTAAAAGCATCTTTGCAAAAAGGTGCTTTTAGTATTTTTTATGAATTTTTTTAAAAAACAACAAAAAACATAAAATAACAGTTTACTTATTTCGATAAAAGGTGTATTATATAGGATGATAAAATTTCGCGTATTGCGGGTTTTAATAAATAATACGGGTTGGCTGTTATGAAATCAGTAAACCGTAAAATATTTTAGGAGGAATTTTTTATGGCAAGAAAGTTCAAAACCATGGACGGTAACAATGCTGCTGCATATGTCAGCTACGCATTTACTGAAGTTGCTGGTATTTATCCTATCACACCTTCAAGTCCTATGGCAGACTATGTTGATCAGTGGTCAGCAGCAGGTCAGAAAAACATCTTTGGCACAACTGTAAAGGTTGCAGAAATGCAGTCAGAAGCAGGTGCATCAGGTACAGTACACGGCTCATTGGCAGCAGGTGCACTTACCACAACCTATACCGCATCACAGGGCTTACTTCTTATGATCCCCAACATGTACAAAATCGCCGGTGAATTATTACCCTGCGTTTTCCATGTTTCCGCACGTACAGTAGCAAGCCACGCACTTAACATCTTTGGTGATCATTCAGACGTTTATGCTTGCCGTCAGACCGGTTTTGCTATGATGGCTGAAACAAATACACAGGAAGTTATGGACTTAGGTCCTGTTGCTCACCTTGCATCAATCGAAGGTAGAGTACCCTTCCTTAACTTCTTTGACGGTTTCCGTACTTCACACGAATTGCAGAAGGTTGCAGTTTGGGATTATGAAGACCTTAAAGAAATGTGCGATATGGACGCTGTTGAAGCATTCCGTAAGCGCGCACTTAACCCCGAACGTCCCGTAATGCGTGGTAGCCACGAAAACGGTGATATCTTCTTCCAGCACAGAGAAGCTTGCAACAGCTACTATGATGCTATCCCTGCTATCGTTGAAAAGTACATGGACAAGGTTAATGCTAAACTTGGTACTGATTATAAGCTTTTCAACTACTACGGCGCACCCGATGCTGAACGCGTAATCATCGCTATGGGCTCACTTTGCGACGTTGCAGAAGAAGTTATTGATTACCTTACAGCTCAGGGCGAGAAGGTTGGTTTAGTAAAGGTTCGTCTTTACAGACCTTTCTCAGCAGAAAAGCTTGTTGAAGCTATCCCTGCAACTGCAAAGAAAATCGCTGTCCTTGACAGAACAAAAGAACCCGGTGCTCTTGGCGAACCCCTTTATCTTGACGTTATTGCTGCACTTGAAGCAAAGGGCGTTAAGGCAAACGTTATCGGCGGTCGTTACGGCTTAGGTTCAAAGGATACTCCTCCTTCAAGCGTATTTGCTGTATTTGATGAGCTTAAGAAGGATGCTCCTAAAAAGATGTTCACAATGGGTATTGTGGATGACGTTACAAACCTTTCACTTGAAGAAAAGCCCGCTCCTAACACAGCAGCAGAAGGCACAATCGAGTGCAAGTTCTGGGGTCTCGGCGGCGACGGTACAGTTGGTGCTAACAAAGACTCCATTAAGATCATCGGCGACCATACTGATAAGTACGTTCAGGCATACTTCCAGTATGACTCAAAGAAGACCGGTGGTATAACAATTTCTCACCTTCGTTTTGGCGATAAGCCCATCAAGAGCCCCTACTACATCAATAAGGCTGACTTCGTTGCTTGCCATAACCCCTCATACGTTGAAAAGGGATTCAGAATGGTTAATGACGTTAAGCCCGGTGGTTCATTCCTTATCAACTGCCAGTGGGATGCTAAGGAGCTTGAAGAAAAGCTTTCAGGCGAAGCAAAGAGATATATTGCTAACAACAACATCAATCTTTACACAGTTAACGCTATTGACCTTGCTGCTGAAATGGGCTTAGGTAAGCGTACAAATACTGTTCTTCAGTCTGCATTCTTTGCACTTTCAAACGTTCTTCCTCGTGAAGAAGCTATCGGCTACATGAAGGAAAAGGCACAGAAGTTCATGAAGAAGGGTAAGGAAATCGTTGAAATGAACGAAAAGGCTATTGATGCCGGTGCTAACGCATACGTTAAGATCGACGTTCCCGCTTCATGGAAAGATGCAGTTGATACACCCGATGCACCTACAACAAAGGGTAGCGCAAAGCTTATCAAGATGGTTGACGGCATCATGAAGCCCGTTGGAAAAATGAACGGTGATCTTCTTCCTGTTTCAGCTTTCGTTGATCATGCTGACGGTACATTTGAACATGGCGCATCAGCTTACGAAAAGCGCGGTGTTGCAGTTATGGTTCCTGCTTGGGATAACACAACTTGCGCACAGTGTAACCGCTGCTCATTCGTTTGCCCCCATGCTACAATTCGTCCTTTCGCTTTAAATGCTGACGAAATGGCAAATGCTCCTGCAAACCTTCTTCAGGGTAAGCGTCCTGCTGCACCTAAGACAGAATATGTTTATACTCTTGCTGTATCTCCTCTTGATTGTATGGGTTGCGGTGTGTGCGTAGGCGTATGTCCCACAAACTCACTTAAAATGGTATCCCGTGAATCACAGGATGAAATGCAGGTTGTATTTGATTACTGCGTAGAAAACGTTACTGAAAAGCCCGAAACTGTTGCTAACCTTAACCTTGTTGGCAGCCAGTTCAAACAGCCTCTCTTAGAGTTCTCAGGCTCATGCGCAGGTTGTGCTGAAACTGCATATGCACGTCTCATCACACAGCTTTTCGGTGATAGAATGTACATTTCAAACGCAACAGGTTGTTCATCAATCTGGGGCGGTCCTGCAGCAACAAGCCCCTATACAGTAAATAAGGATGGCTTCGGTCCTGCTTGGGCAAACTCATTATTCGAAGATAACGCTGAACACGGCTATGGTATGTACCTTGGTCAGAAGGCAGTTAGAACTCGCCTTATCGATCAGGTTAAGGAAATGGCAGCATCAGAAAAGGGTTCTCATGATTTCAAGGCTGCTGCAAAACAGTATCTTGATGCAGTTGATACACCCGATGCACCTACAACAAAGGGTAGCGCAAAGCTTATCAAGATGGTTGACGGCATCATGAAGCCCGTTGGAAAAATGAACGGT
>JAZOMK010000002.1:0-7466 GCA_045653985.1 Clostridia bacterium
ACGAACATCATACACTTACTTATTGCAAACATTATCTTGAAAACAATGGGCTTAAAGGTTATTTGACGGCATCATGGTTGCCCACAATGCCTGATTATATTTATGGCTTACAGCATGATGCGTACTTGTTCGGTCAGGCTAAAAAGGCGTTGTACCCTGATGAAAAATAAGAGGTAATTTATGGGAAAGTGGATAAAAGGCGATTTGCATATACATACACATAACTGTAATGACGGAACGCTGTCTGTTGACGAAATTTTAAAAAGATGCAGGCAGTACGTTGACTTTGTCGGTATTTCAGGTCATGCTTACAATACCCCTGATTGCCTTGAAGCACAGTATCGTGAAATTCAGGAAGCGCGTAAAAAATATCCTGATATGCCAATCTTTCATACGGCTGAACAAAATTTCCCCATTGAAAGGCATACCATGTTTATAACAACGCCTGATAATAATGAGTTTGAGCTTCAGCGAAAGCTGATTCACAACTTTAACAGATGGGACGGCCACGTAGGCTTAGAAGAAGCACTTAAAGAAATGAACTACGTAAAGGAAAATTGGGGCGAAGAGAAAATCTTTATGATTTTTAATCATCCTAATGATCCTGACGTTGCCCTTGAGGATTTTGAAGAAATTTCAAAGGTAAACGATGTATTTAAGGTTATTGCTTGTGTTGACCGTCGTGAACGTCGTGCAAAGCAAACGTGGGATATTGGTGAAGAATGGGACAAACTTTTATCTAAAGGCTATAAGCTGTTCGCACGTAACGGCTCTGACTTCCATAAGCATTTTGCTGAAGGTGGTGAAGACTATCTTCCCGGTGAATTTGTGCAGGATTATTTGTACGTTGAAGAAAATACCTATGATGAAATCATAAAAGCTTATCGTACGGGTAATTTCTATTGTACAGTTGGTGATTGCATACATGAGCCTGTGTTCATATGTTCGGCAAATAGCGATAAGTCAGGCTACTATGATGTGGAATTGTCCTTTAAAGCAACTGTTGATATGGAGCAGGTCGATATTATTTCTGATGGCAAATGCGTTTTAAGTATAAAAGATGTGCCAAAAGATTTTACGTTTAAAGGCACACTTCAGGGCAAAGGCTATTTCCGCGTACGCGGCTGGGCAAAACCTGTAAACCGTAAATATTCTGAAGGTACTTTCTGCCCGCAGTTTGTTTTAAATCCGATTTTTGTGGAGGATGAAAAATGTTAATTTGCCCAAATTATACGTCGGAGTTTCTCTATAAAAATAATCTTGGCGTTGAAGCACATATTTCCGTCAGCGATCAGGCTGAAGATTGGGAAAGATATATTCCTTTCGTAAAAGGCGTACATTTGCCTTATGCACACTTGAATTTAGCGGCTTTTGATGATGAACTTCGTCAAAACTCAATAAATAAAATCAAGGAATGTATTGATATCGGTTTAAAATATCCAGTTAATAAAATGGTTATGCACACGTTGGGTATTGAAACGTGGGGCGAGGGCACACTTGGCAATTATGAACGCATGATTGATGGTATGCGTGATATTGCCGATTATGCCAAAACAAAAGGTATTACCATTTGTATTGAAAACTCAGCGCACCATATTCCGCAAAGGATAATTTACGGAGTTTCTGCTGAGGATTGGTATCAGATACAAAAAGATGTAAACCGCCCAAACGTTTTGTTGACGCTTGATACAAGCCATGCGGCAGCTGCAACGGCATTTTTAAAGAAAGATGCAACTGCAAAAGAGCGTTTTGATTACCTTTATGAGTTTTTGAAATATCCTGAGTTAATCGGCTGGGTGCATTGGTCAGATTCTCGATTAACCAATAATGAAACCTATATGGACGACTTACACTTACCTGTTGGTGCAGGTGATTTGCCCGTTGATTTTCATCAAAAAATCAAAAATCTTAACGTTACAAAAACTCTTGAGCACAGAAATCCCGAAGAAGAAATTGTAAAAGAACTTGAGTTTATTGAAACTGTTTTGCGCTAAAATTTTGTTGTTTTTTTAATTTTATAAATTATAATATTTTTATAAAAAGGAGCGGTTTAATGAAAAAACTTATATGTTTAATCATGGCGATTTTGCTTGTTTTGCCTTTCAGTGTATCTGTTGCGGCTGAAGAAGTTAAAATTGAAGGCGATTGGTCAAAGTATCTTGGCAAAGTTGAAGTTGCTAAGACGGAAGAAAACGGTGAAACTGTTTTTGCGTTTAAAAATATAACGTCATCCTATGCAACGGCAGGTATTGATATTATGCCTTTGTTAAAAGAAATTATAAAGGGCAAAGATTCCGTTACGCTTAATTTCAGTATGGATATAAAAGCACTTGCGGAAGAAGATTTTACCCTTGGTATGCTTTTAAGAACTGAGGATGTTCATCCTAAAGTTCAGAAAAAGGTTGATTTTAAACAGATTTATGAGGGCAACGTTGTAAGTGTTATTGGTGATAAAAACTATCTTATAAGAATCGCCAGCGGTCTTGAAGTTTCTGAAGAATGGGAAACTGTTGAAGGCGAAATCACCATAACACCCGATGAAGTTCTTTCAGGTATGTGGAAAAGATTGATGCTTTGTTTTGACGGCATTGCAATGTTTGAAGTTATTGATACACTTTATATCAAAAATCCCGTTATCGAGATTGTTGACTATGAAGAGGGCGAAGGTAAACCAACAATCGACATTGAAACCTTAAACGTTGAAAAGCCTACCATTGCGCTTGAAGATAACGAGATGCCCGCACTTCCTGAAGGCAACCACCTTGCTGATAATGCTTGGTATAAAGGAACTTTAGGAAACATTATTCCCGGTGAAAGCGATGGCAAAATATATTCTTTTAGCAATATTTCAAGCTCCTTCGCATCTCCCGTTATAAACATTTATCCTACAATTAAGGAAATGCTGGGGGATAAGGAATCTATAAAAGTTTGGGTTGTTTTTGATGTGCGTGCTTTGCTTGTTGAAAATGACCGCGGCTTTGGTGTTAAAATCCGTCCTAATATTTCAAAAGATTATACAGAGGATGAAGCATTATTCCGTTCAAAATATACGGGAAGTGCAATCAATCATACTGTATACGGCGTAATGATTTCGCCATACAGCGATGGTAAACTTACAAATAAGTGGCAAAGAATCGAATTACCTTTAACCTTTACACAAGGCGATATCAATGATGAATTGTGGACAGAATGGAATCTTTGCTTTGATGGTATGAATGATTATTATCAGATTAAAGAACTTCAGATAAAAGATACTGCAATTTATTATGATAATGAATATACAAGTATCAATTCAAGCGAAGCTGCAAAAGATCCTGAAACAGAAACAGGAACAGAAAGCGAAAACAATACAGTACAAAAGCCAACGGCAAGCACAAATACACCTGTAATTTACAGACCATACGGCTATGATAAATACACAGCAACCTTTGCTGATGTTGTTGAGCAGACTCTTCCTGAAGGTATTGTTGATATTGTTATCAATGAAAGTGGCGAAGGTAATCCTCAAACTGACAATAATAATGAAAGCGACGTTACAACCATAATAGTTATTGTAGCGGCGGGCGTTGTTGTAGTTGGCGCTGCAGTTGTAACAACTTTAATTGTTTTAAAAGAAAAGAAGTTAAAGAAGGAGGAAAAATAATGAAAAAGTTATTAGCAATAATTTGCACGTTTTTAATTGCTTTTTGTGCTTTTTCGGGCTGTAATAATGAAACACAAGGAAATGACGGCTCAATGTCAGGAAGTACAGTAAAACAACCAACTTCAACACCTTATTTAACTCCTGCGCCTACACCTGCGCCTGAGGATATTAAAGAAGCAACTGATTATGTTACCGAACAGTGGATGGCTGTTGATATTCCTTTTGAAGCAAATAAGAATTCCGAAAACATTAAAGATACACTTCTTGATGTAACCTTTATAAACCGTTCAACAGGAACAAAGCTTGTTATGCCCGGCTTCTGGGATGGCGAAAATGATTGGATAGTTCGTTTTGCACCTACTGAGTGCGGCATCTGGGATTATGAAACCGTAACAACCGGTGAGGATGTTGGCATCAGCGGTATTAAAGGTACACTTGCTTGTAATGCCTATAAGGGAGACCTTGCAATTTATCAGCATGGCTTTGTAAAAACTGAACCCGGCAAAAAGTATTTTGTATATGCTGATGGTACTCCTTTCTTCTATTTAGGTGATACTCATTGGAATATGATAACTGAAGAATTTGATTCAGCAGGCCCTTATGCAGGCGATATTGAAACAGATTCACACTTTAAATATATTGTTGACCGTCGTGTTGAACAAGGCTTTACAGTATATCAAAGTGAGCCTATTGGCGCATCATATATCGTTGATGATGGTGCAATAACCAAGTTCGATATTTCCGGTTTTAAGGAGTTTGATAAGTATTTCCAATACATTGCCGAAAAAGGACTTGTTCATGCCAATGCACAGCTTATTTTCCCCAGCTCAGCAAGTGATAAGTTTTCTGAAAACGTTGAATCTCTTACACGTTATTGGGTGGCACGTTATGCCGCATATCCGGTTATGTGGACTTTAGGTCAGGAGGTTGATGACGGAAGAAACATGAATATTCCTACTCTTACTTATACCTATTCACAGATGTGCGAATTCCTTTATAAGTATGATCCTTACAAGAATCCTACCTCAGCACACCAACTTAATACAGCGATTATCGGCTGTAAAGGCGGCGTTCCTTATGCGGCAATAGATGCAGGCGGTTCGTCTAATTTTAATAGCTTGTCAGATAAAATTATCGGCAAGAATAAAGCATCTGTATTCCTTGCGATTAAAGGCCACACTTGGTGGGCAGCACAATGGAGACCTACTGTTCATACACAGTACAACTTTGGCATGGCAAGAGATTATTGGGAATACGGTTCAGATAAACCTATCGTTTGCTATGAAGCACGCTATCATATGCTTTCAGCAACGGACTTTGGCGCTCGCGCACAAGCATGGATTGCATATTTAAGCGGTATGTACGGTCATGGCTATGGTGGACAGGATATGTGGCTGTATAAGGGTACTTATGATGATGATATTGATTCTTCAGATGGTACAGGTTATATTCCTAAAGAGCTTAAGGCTTCGGTATTGTGGTCTGATCTTATCAACGCAAACATTTCAAATGAACTTTACCTTATGCGTGGTTTCTTTGAAAACGTAGGCTGGTGGAATCTTGTGCCGGACTTTGATGATGGCAATGCGTTTAAGAAGGTTGAAGGCAAAGAAGGCTTCTATGCTGCCGCATATAATGGCAATGAAGTTTACGTTGTTTACCTTTATAACCGCACAACCGATTCAGCAGGTAAGCTTGTGAATATGGATAAAAATGCCGTATACGTAGCACAGTGGTTTGATACAAGAACGGGCGAGTATATTCTTATTGATTATAATTTAAGGGCAGATGCCAATGGTGAATATGATATCCCTGAAAAACCCGTTGCAGATGATATGATTCTACTTGTTACAAAGAAATAAGTTTTAAAAGGAAGATGAAAAAACATCTTCCTCTTACTTTACAATAGCTTTAATAATTTATCGCAAGATAATATTAAGCATAAAGGAGCATGAACATTATGATAAATGTAGAGAAATGGACTTCATACGAAATAAGCTTTTTAGCAAACGTTCAGGTTAATGATGCTTTTGAAGCAGAAGTTGATGTTATTTTTACTCATGAATCAGGCGAAAAAATAATTATGCCTGCTTTCTGGGATGGCGGCTTTGATTGGCGTGTTCGTTTTGCGCCTACCGAACTTGGTAAATGGGCATACGTTGTAAAAGAAAATGAAGGCGTTAAATTAGATATTGATGGAATAAACGGAGAAATTAACTGTATCGAATATATAGGTGAATATGAAATCTATAAGCGCGGTTTTATAAAAGCAGCAAAAGGCAAAAAGTACTTTACTTATGCTGATGGTACTCCCTTCTTTTATTTGGGTGATACCCATTGGATGATGCTTAAAGAAGAATTTGATTCAGCAGGCCCTGATGCCAAAAATATCAAAACAGATTCGCATTTTAAGTATATTGTTGACCGTCGCGCGGCACAAGGCTTTACAGTATATCAGTCAGAGCCCATTGGTGCTGCTTATGATATTGGTAATGGCATAATTTCTGCCGAGGATATTTCGGGTTTTAGGACTATTGACCGCTATTTTGAATATATCGCTCAAAAAGATCTTGTTCACGCTAACCCAGAATTAGGCTTTCCGTCATTAGCCACAAATGAAGGTTTCCGCAATAACGTTGAAAAACTCACTCGCTATTGGGTAGCGCGTTACGCATCATATCCCGTTATGTGGACTTTAGGGCAGGAAGTTGATCACGGCACAAACTTCAAAGAACCTGAACTTGTGCCTACCTACCGCAGAATGATGTCAGAAATATACAGATGTGATCCTTATCACAGCCCTCTTGCAGCACATCAGTTAAATGCTTATACCATTACCGCAAAAGGCGGTGTGGCAGTTGCTATGGTTGACTATGGTTCATATGTTTACGACGTTAATGCAACGGAAAGAAAAAAGTATACAATTCAGTCAAAGTATAGTGATGTTGAAGGTTTTTCATGGTGGGCAAATCAATGGCGTCCGACAGTTGATAGACAGTATAACTTTGATATACCTAAAGATTATTGGTATAACGGAAACGATCTTCCCATAGTTGATTACGAAGCACGTTATCATATTTTCTCAGGCGGTGATTTTGATGCACGTGCTCAGGCATGGATAGCATATCTTTGCGGTCAAGGCCACGGCTACGGCTGTTCAGGTATGTGGGCATACACAAGCAGATATTCTTTGGGTGAAGATGCTTTTGATGGCATCGAAGTTATCCCTGCAAAAGTAAGGGAAGAAACTACTTGGGCAGATTTAATTGATGCACCCATCGCAAAAGAACTTAAATATATCCGCGATTTTATGGAAAAAATCAACTGGTATAATCTTACTCCTGATTTTGATGAAGGCAACGCCTATAAGAAGTATGAGGATAAGGAATGTTTCTATGCTTCGGCGTATAATGGTAATGACGTTTATGTAGTTTATTTCTATAACAGGACTACCGAAACAGCAGGTAAACTTGTTAATATGGATAAAAATGCAATATACGTTGCACAATGGTTTGATCCTCGCACAGGCGAATACACAACTATTGATGGTAATCTTAAAGTAAATGAGTTCGGAGAATATGATATTCCCCAAAAGCCTGTTGCAGATGATATGGTTTTACTTGTAACAAAGAAATAACAAAAATTCATCCCAATATTTGGGATGAATTTTTTATTTGCTCTTGTTTCTGAAATCGCTGGGAGTAGTTTTGAAATATCGCTTAAAAATACGTGAGAAATAATTGTAATTGTCAAAACCAAGATAATTGGAAATATCGTTAAGACTCATTTTGTTATGAACGATATATTCTTTTGCTAAAAACAT
>JAZOMK010000003.1:0-3548 GCA_045653985.1 Clostridia bacterium
AACTCATTTTATGAAAAAGATTTTATCTATTCTTCTTGCGGTATCAGTACTTTTAAGTACTCTTGTTGCTTTTACCGCTTGTGAAGAATCTGCAACCGGAGACGGCAATGCAACGGTTGAAGGCAGCTCAACAAGCACAGATAACGTAAGCACAGATAATAATGCAGGCACTACTACCGATACTACTAAAAATCAGCCTGACATTGATCCTGCAACGGTTGACGTTATTACTGAAACTTGGGTTGCAACAGAACTTACCTTTGAAACTGCTGAGGAAAATGACAGCGCTAAAAACTTCTATTCACTTTTAGACGTTGTTTTCACCAACAAAAACACCGGTACAACTCTTACAATGCCCGGTTTCTGGTATGAAAAGAACATATTTAAAGTTCGTTTTGCACCTACCGAGTATGGCGTTTGGGAATATAAAACCGTATGTAAGGAAGATGCTAACCTTGATGGCAAAACAGGTACAATCGGTGCAAACGTATATAAGGGCGACCTTGAAATTTACAAGCGCGGTTTCGTTACAGTTGAAGAAGGCAAAAAGTATTTTGTTTATGCTGACGGCACACCTTTCTTCTATTTAGGCGATACTCACTGGAATATGCTTACTGAAGAATATGATTCACCCGGTTCACATGCTGCACATATTGAAACTGATTCACACTTTAAATACATCGTTGATAAGCGTGTAGAACAAGGCTTTACAGTATATCAGTCAGAACCCATCGGACATTCATGGAACACAAATGACTGCGAATTTTCAAAGTCAGACGCAAGGGCATTTGCAAAAGCTGATGATTACTTCAAGTATATTGCTGATGCAGGTCTTGTACACGCAAACGCACAGCTTGTTTTCGGTAACTCAATTTCACAGAAGTTTGCTGAAGATCTTGAGTTTATGGAACTTGCTTGCCGTATGTGGGTTGCACGTTATGCAGCATACCCCGTTATGTGGACTTTAGGTCAGGAAATTGACAACGATATGTACTATGAACGCGGTGAAGACGGCGGTGCATGGTTCTCATATGCAAATAACCCTTGGGTAAACGTTGCTGAGTATCTTCATAAGTATGACCCCTATCAGCATCCCCTTTCAGGTCACCAGGAAAACACAGCCGCTACAACTGTTACAGGTAAGGGTACATCAGGTAGTAGCGGTCAGGGTATTTCAGTTTTCTGGGATCCTGCAGTTACAGAAAAAACCGGCCATAACTGGTGGGCAGCACAGTGGGGACCAAACTTCACAACACGTTCTGACAGAGATGCTACTGTAGCAAAAGATTATTGGGCATCACCTAAGGTTTCAGTAAACTACGAAGGCAGATATTGCTATCTTTGGACTAAGGACTACGGTGCACGTGCACAGGGTTGGCTTGCTTACCTTAACGGCTTCTTCGGCTACGGATATGGCGCTATTGATATTTGGCTTTACAGAAGCTCATACGATATTGATAAGACATCAAAAGACGGTATTGACACCATTACCCCTGAGGATAAGCAAGTTAAGTGGAGTACCGCTGTTGACTTCCCCTCCGCAACACACGTTGGTTTGATGAAGCATTTCTTCTCATTCATTAACTGGTGGGAGCTTGTGCCTGACTTCTATGACGGCAACTACTTCACAACTGATGATGTTAAACAGCCTTATGCTTGCGCAACAATCGGTAATGACGTTTACGTTATCTACCTTTTCAATAAGGGTTCAATGGCAACCGGTTTCGTTTGCAACTTAGATCCCGATGCAACCTATAACGCAATGTGGTTCAACCCCAGAAACGGTGAGTATATTTCAATCGACCAGAACTTAAAGGCCGATACAACTGACCGTAACGGTAACCCTGCATATATGCTTCCCATTAAACCCAATGAGGATGCTGAAGACTGGGTTGTATTACTTATAAAGAATAAGTAAAAATTCAAAATGCCATCTTAATTGCAAGATGGCATTTTTTTCTCTTTGATTTTTAGAATAACAAGCATTATCATTGGCACAATAAACAAGAAAATTAAGTTTAACGGTATAAATATTTTTTCGGATAACAGTTCAAGCTCATAATTGGTTCTGCCCATCATGGGCACAAGCGTTATACATAATGCAAAAAAGGGAATCAACAAATCCTTATTATCGCTTTTACCGGTAATACCGCCTATAACTTTCATTGTTGAAGCACTGATAAATGATATTAAAACGAAGTCAGAAAGTATCCACAAGGTTATTACAAAGGCTTCTATGTGCTGTAAAAATTCGCCCAATGAAATTTGCTTTACAACTGAAAAAAATGGATAAGGTAGTTTTTCAATTATATTGGGGCCAAGCGTACCGATAACCGTAACAAACAACCACACCGTAAACAACGTTACGGCAACTGTGCCGAAAATTGCTTGTCTTTTGAATTTTTCCTTTTCAGTAATTTCATCAAGAAAGAACAAAACAAAGGTTATATACCCAAAGCTTGCCGCGTTAAATACCGCAACATGGGTAAGGCTTTTCCAATCATATATCGGCACAAGTACCTTTGTTTCAACATCAGGCGTTAAAAAGGCAAGTAACAGTACAGATACTACCATAATTATTGGTAAAAGCAGTTCATTCATTCTTGCAAGAACGTTTATGCCGTTTCTTAACACGTAAACGCAGATTCCTGCAAGTATTATTACAAATATATCCATGCTGAATTCTGTGTATATTGTACTTGCAACACGTTGGGCATAATAGCGCATTTGTATGCTTGTAAGAAGAATCCCCCATATTACGTACAGTATGCCGATTATTTTGCTTGTTTTATTGCCAAATGAAAATTCAAGGTGCTCAAAAAAATTCCCTTTTCGTTTTATAAATGCCCATAAAACAAATATAAAAAGAATCATAAATATCCCTGAAAACACAGGTGCTATCCAGCTTGATTGATCGCCTCTGCCGGAAACAAAGGAAGAAAACAGCCGTACTGCAGGCGAAAACACCATAGTAACTATTATCATAAGTGCCTGGCGCATAGATATTTTTTTCATTAAATCCACCTCTTTAAAATATCGGCAAGGGAGGGCGCGTATATAAGATTTATTATGCCTAAAATTATAGTGGCTAAGGTAAGCGCAATGTAGCCTACCTTATTTTTTACGTTTCCTGCTATAAATAATTTATATATTGCGCAAATTATAACCGCAATAAATATATATTTCAATCAATCGCCCCCTTGTTTCACAGGCTTTCCTGATGTTTTTGAAGGATCGAGTTTTGATTCAACCTTTATAAAATACGTTATGTGATTAAAGGTTTCGCCCCAGCACCCCATATATCCCTCTGCTGTTTTAGGTGAAACGTTATGAAAAGAATCGCCAAAGGTTGAAACGTCACATTTTTTGCTTTTAAGATACTCAAGTGTCTCTTCTGCAATTCGTTTCACCTCTGAATTTTGATAATCAATAAGTTTTTGGGTAAGTTCCATATCAAACTTTTCAATACTGCTGTCAGCCTGAATTACCTCAGATTCAAAACTGATATCAATATAAAATACACCCTCACGCATTTTGATTTTTGAAGT
>JAZOMK010000004.1:0-2841 GCA_045653985.1 Clostridia bacterium
GAAAATCCGCCATATAATTGGTGTATGCTTGAGCGCGAGCTTGGTATGCTTGATAAGGACTATAAACCTAAAAAATACTTCCTTGAAATGAAGAATTTTGCACAGTTCTTAAAAGATACGGGATTACAGCAGGCAAAACCCGAAACTGATGCAGGCATCATTTTAACACGTAACATCGACCATTGGGGCATTGGCTACATGAGCTTTATTTTGGCAAAGCAGGCAGGTTTAGAACCTGAGTTTATTGCACCAAATACCGATATCCCCAAAAAACCTGTATATATTATGCCCTCTACTATGGGCGACGGTTGCCTTTACAAAGAATATTATGACCAATTAAAACAGCGTGTATATGAAGGTGCAACACTTTACCTTTCAAATTCAGATGCTTTCTACAGCGAATTTAAAGATTTCACAGGTATGGAAGTTCAGTATCTTGAAAAATTCACCGGCATGAGTGGTGAGTTTGAAGTTGACGGCATTAAGATTCCTTATGCTTATAACCAAAGACGCACCATCAAAACAAAGGGTGCATCCGTCATCGCAACTGACGACCTTTCAAACCCCATTTTTACCGAATTTAATTACGGCAAAGGCAAAGTTGTTTTCCTTAACTTCGGTATGGAAGAAACAATGCTTGCAGAAAGTTATGCTTTTAACAAAAACCGCCATAAGGTTTACGAATTTGCTTTTAAAGATTATCTTTCAACTAAAGCAATTACCGCAAAACATTCGCACGCAACGGTTACAAGGGCAGGTAACACAGTAACGGTATTAAACCTTTCAAACGAAACAATCAACCCCGAAATTATTTTAAAGGGTGTTGAGGTTGACAAAGTCTACCGCAATTCACTTACCGAAATCCCCGCTTGCGATGGTTGTATATTTACAATTAAATAAAATATAAATGAGTTCGACATTGTGTCGGACTCATTTTTTATACTCTGTTACAGATCTTTTATAAACTTTGTTTTATTATGTTTAATATTTGTTTTGTATGTTTACAAGAAAATTTCTTTTTCTTATAATTTTTATTGTATTGATATTTAAAACACAAAAACAATCAATTTTTAGGAGGATTTATTATGGAATTTTTATTGGGTTGCAACTATTGGGCAAGCCACGCAGGCACCGATATGTGGGCAAATTGGGATGCTGACAGAATCGAAAAGGATTTTCAGATTTTAAAAGAAAACAATGTAAACGCATTACGTGTATTTATCAACTGGCGTGATTTTCAGCCAATCGTAACGCTTTATGGTGGCGGTTTCTCTGTAAGGGGATATCTTATGAAGGATTTAACCGAGCCCACCAACCCCTATTATCTTGATGAATCAATGCTTCAGCGCTTCGATATTTTCTGTGATTTAGCTGAAAAATACGGTTTTAAGCTTATTGTTGGTCTTGTAACGGGTTGGATGAGCGGCAGAATGTTCGCCCCTACCGCCTTAGAAGGTAAAAATACTTATACCGATCCCGTTTCATTGCGTTTCCAAATTAAACTTGTAACAGGCATTGTTTCACGTTTTAAAGATAAAAAAGCAATTTATGCGTGGGATTTAGGCAACGAATGTAACGCTATGTCGCCTTGCGCATCAAGAGAAATCGCTTTCAACTGGTCATCGTTAATTGCAAACACAATACGTGCAAACGACCCCGACAGAATGGTTATAAGTGGTATGCACGGTCTCAGCACAGAAGGTTCAACACGTGATAGAAATTGGTTTATTGAAGATCAAGGCGAAGCAACCGATATGCTTACCACGCACCCCTATGCTTACTTTGTACCCCATTGCAACGTTGACCCCATAAACTCAATTCGCACAATGATGCATGGCACCGCCGAAACGCTTTTATATTCTCACATAAGCAAAAAGCCTTGCTTGGTTGAAGAATTGGGCACTTTAAGCTATTCAATCTGTTCTGATGACGTTGCTACTGATTTTATGCGCATAAACTTACTTTCCAACTGGGCAGAAAATTCACCCGGTGTACTTTGGTGGTGTGCCCATGAGCAAAGCCACCTTGAAAATCCGCCATATAATTGGTGTATGCTTGAGCGCGAGCTTGGTATGCTTGATAAGGATTATAAGCCTAAAAAATACTTCCTTGAAATGAAGAATTTTGCTCAGTTCTTAAAGGATACAGGCTTACAGCAAGCAAAGCCTGAAACTGATGCAGGCATCATTTTAACACGTAATATTGACCATTGGGGCATTGGCTATATGAGCTTTATTTTAGCAAAGCAGGCAGGTTTAGAACCTGAGTTCATTGCACCTAACGCATATATCCCAGAAAAGCCTGTATATATTATGCCTTCAACAAAGGGAGACGGTTGTCTTTATAAAGAAGCTTACGACCAATTAAAGGAACGTGTATATAACGGTGCAACCCTTTATCTTTCAAATGCAAATGCCTTTTATAGCGAGTTCTGTGAATTTACCGGCATGGAAATTCAATATCTTGAAAAATTCACAGGTATGCGTGGTGAATTTGAAGTTGACGGCGTAAAAATTCCATACGTTTATGACCAAAGACGCACTATCGTTTCAAAAGGTGCTTCAGTTATTGCAACTGACGACCTTTCAAACCCCATATTTACTGAATATAAATACGGTAAGGGTAAGGTTATTTTCCTTAACTTTGGTATGGAAGAATCAATGCTTACGGAAAGCTATGCCTTTAACAAAAACCGCCGCAAGGTTTATGAATATGCTTTTAGAGATTATCCTTCAACTAAAGCAATTACTGCTAAACATTCACACGCAACGGTTACAAGGGCAGGTAACACAGTAACAGTATTAAACCTTTCAAACGAAACAATCAACCCCGAAATTATTT
>JAZOMK010000005.1:0-3975 GCA_045653985.1 Clostridia bacterium
ACTGCACCAATCAATTTACCATTTTGTACAATAGGACTTCCACTTAAGCCTTGTACAATTCCGCCCGTCTTTTCAATAAGATTTTTATCAACAATTTGAATTATAATATTCTTTTCAATAGGATAAGTCTGGTTATTTACGTGTAAAATTTTAATTGCATATTTTTTTATCTCACCATTTTCAAAATCAGAATAAATGTACGCTTCGCCTTCATTAACATCTTCTTTTTCTCCGACTTTTATAAGCTTGCATTGCTCAAAAGAATACATTGTTCCAATAAGACCAAACTTAGTATTTTTTGTTATTTTACCTAATTGTCTCGCATTTATCCCAAATGATCCTTTTAACTCACCAGCATTGCCTTTACTTCCTTTTTTTACTCCCGTAACATTACACTCAACAATTCTACCATCACTAATTGATAAAATATCTCCAGTTTCACTATCACAAACAGCATGACCTAATGCGGCAAACTTATTGCTATCAGGATCAATATAAGTTATAGTGCCAAGTCCTGCGGCACTATCTCTCATCCAAATTCCAAGTTTATACTGACCATCTTTACTTTTTACCGGCAAAATATCCGTTGTAAACAAGCTATCATTTCTTTTAATTTTTAAACTGATTTTTTCTCCGTCTGACGCCTTTAAAACAGCATCAAAATTTGAAATTTCATTAAGTTTAACACCATTTGCTTGTAAAATATAATCGCCTTTTTTTATGCCTGCATCATTAGCTGGATTTTTATATTGCGAATCAGTAGTTTCTACAGAAACAGTATCTGTAACATATATTCCTTTTGTATAAAATGCTATGCCGATCGTTTGTCCGCCAAGATAAACGCTTTTTTCATTATCAACTTTAATAACATTGACATCGGTGTTTACCGCAATATAATTATCCCCCAGCATTTTTGCCGCTAAAGAAGTTTGCGATACCAACGAAATAGCGCCAACCAGCGCAGCAGTTATAATTTTTCTTAAAAGCATTATCAAAAATCCTCCTTTCAACCTTAATTATTGTTTGTTTTTATGTTTAAAAAAAACATAAATATTTTGGAATCTTTCAATACAATATAATATAACCAAATTCTTCTTAAATATAAAAAAAGAATCTGTATAAACAGATTCTTAAATTCTTTTTTTATAGTTTTCAGCTTGCTGTAAAATTTCTTCGGCACGTTTAATTGCAAGATCAGTTTCAACGCCACCTGATAAACGGGCAATTTCTCTTTTGCGCTGAATATAATCCATAAGCACAACCTCGGTATGAGTTCTTTCTGCATCTGAATATTTTTTAATAAGAAAGTGTGAGTCAGCCATTGAAGCAATCTGCGGCAAATGTGTTATCGCAATTACCTGATGCTTATCAGAAAGATTTGCAATTTTTTCAGCAACTACTTGCGCCCCATTACCGCTAATACCTGTATCAATTTCATCAAAAACCATTGTTGGCAACATGATATCGTCAGCCGCAACACTTTTCATTGCGAGCATAAATCTACTCATTTCACCACCACTTATAATTTTTGATAACGGTTTAACAGGCTCTCCCGTATTGGCAGAAAACAAAAATTCAACAACATCATATCCGTTATTGGAAATGCTTGCATTATCATTAAAATCAACTTCAAGTGTTGCATTTTTCATGCCAAGATCAGCTAATTCGCTTTTAATTCGGTCTTCAAAAGCTATTGCAGCATCATGTCTTAGCTCACTTAATTTATTAGCCTCCTTGAAATATTCCGTTTTAAAATGTTCAGCCTGTTTTTCAAGTTCAGCAATAGTTTTTTCAGCATTTATAAGCTTTTCAAGTTCAGTGCAAGCATCATCATAATATTTTAGTACAGCTTCCTCATTGTTACCATATTTACGATAAAGCTTTTTTAATTGACCAAGCCTATCTTCAATTTGCTCTAATTCGTAAGGATCAGCCTCGATATAATTTATCTGATTATTCAATTCATCTTCGATATCTTCAAGTTCGTAAAAAACATTTTCAAGTCTATTATAAATAACTTCATACTGTTCGTCTACGTTCAAAACCTTACTGAAGGCTTTGCTTGCATTTCTTATTTCATCCAAGGCATTTGAAGATATACTTTTGATTGTTTCTTCGATAGTTTCCTTAATTTTATCGGCATTTTTTAATATTTCTGCCCTATTTTTTAGTTCTTCTTCCTGGCCAACAGAAATTTCTGCCTTTTCGATTTCATCTATTTGAAATTCAAGCATTTCTATCCTGTCGTTTCTTTCTTCTTGTGTGCCCCAATCACCATTAAGTTTATCTACACACGTTTTATAATATGTATGTGCAATTCTGACATTTTCTTTTTGCAAAAGAAGAGCTGTTCCACCAAAGCTATCAAGAAAATCAAGATGTGTTTCTTTATTCAATAACAACTGATGTTCGTGCTGTCCGTGTATATCTGCAAGTTTATCCGCGATTCTTTTTAATACACTTAAAGTAACAGCATTTCCGTTTATTCTGCAAATGCTTTTTCCGTCTACAGAAATTTCCCTTACAACAATTAAAAGACCATCTTCGCACTCTATTTCATTTTCGCTAAGAATTTCAGCGACTTGAATATTATTATCTACGCAAAATATTCCTTCAACTCTTGCTTTTTGTGTTCCCGTACGAACAAGTTCTTTATCTGCACGTTCACCTAAAACAAGATTAAGCGCATCAATAATAATAGACTTACCTGCGCCAGTTTCACCTGAAAGGACATTAAACCCCGCATTAAATTCAAGATGTAATTCATCAATCAATGCTATATTTTTTATTGTAAGTTGTTGAAGCATATTTTCACCACTACTGTAACATAAAATTCAATTTTGAAACAACATCAGAAACCTGTTCATTTGAAGCAACAACGATAATCATTGTATCATCACCCGCAACACTTCCAAGAATTGCAGGATGCTTTAAAGCATCAACTACAACACCAATAGTACTTGCTGAACCAGCTAACGTTTTTACAACAACAATATTATTTGCTGATGTAATTGATAAAACCGTATTAATAAACAACTGTTTCATTTTGGGAGTAATCCCCATATCTGCTTTATCTACGGAAGTATATTTATATCCACCACGATCATCTGGAATCTTAGTTAATCTAAGATCCTTAATATCACGAGATACCGTTGCCTGCGTTACTTTAAAATCAGCTGCAAGAAGTTCATTAACAAGCTCTTCTTGTGTTTCAATTTCTTTTTTAGCAATAATATCAAGAATTTTACTGTGTCTTTTTGATTTCATCGTTATTACTCCTTATTGACATTCCATTCAACAAATTTGGTTTGAAGTCTATCAAAAAAGCTTTTTTGTTTAAAATTGATTAATTTAAGCACATACTTTGATTTTAAAATTTCAACAGAAGTTATTACTTCATTATCTTTTACCTGAGTTCCGTCGCATATAACCGTAAAACCGCATTTATCTACAGTATTAAACTTTAAAATTTCATCATCAGAAAAAACTATAGGCCTTGCACGTAACGTATGGGCGCATATAGGCGTCATTAAAAGCAAGCTCAACTTAGGACTTACGATCGGTCCACCTGCTGATAATGAGTATGCCGTTGATCCCGTAGGAGATGAAACAAGAACACCATCAGCAGAAAGCGAATCAATATATTCATCACCGGCATAAGCATTGAATTTTAAAAGACGCACTCTACTTGCCCTTTGCAAGCAAACATCATTAAGTGCAAGAAACTCATTGCCATTCATATTGCAAGCAAGCATCATTCTCTCTTCTACAAAAAAGTCATTATTTTTTATCTTCTTAATGCCTTCTTCAAATTCACTAAGTTCAAGTTCAGT
Source organism: Clostridia bacterium (assembly GCA_045653985.1). Classification (GTDB taxonomy): domain Bacteria; phylum Bacillota; class Clostridia; order Christensenellales; family QALW01; genus UMGS1322. The sequence continues at coordinate 3,834 of JAZOMK010000005.1, forward strand.
TAAAAAACCTAAATGTCCGAGATTTACAGACAAAATAGGAATATTTTCTCTTGCAGCAAATGATGCAATTCTCAAAATAGTGCCATCGCCACCAAGAACAATCAATAAATCTTGGTCTTTAATTAATTCCTCATTATTTTGG
>JAZOMK010000006.1:0-1822 GCA_045653985.1 Clostridia bacterium
AAAATACAAAAGCAATGATATTTAATTATGTTTCCAATGTTATCGGTTTTGTTCAGCCAATAGAAGAGTATTGTAAAATCGCCAAAGAACATGGTATTTTATTTATTGTGGATTGCGCCCAGGCTGCAGGTGTACAAAATATGAATATTCCGTGTGATTATTTTTGTTTAGCAGGTCATAAAGGTTTATATGGCCCGCAAGGAATCGGTGTACTTGGAATAAGCAAAAATGCGCCTTTTCCTGATCCTTTACGCTTTGGCGGTACAGGAACACAGACTTTTGAACTTAGCCAACCAACAGATATGCCTGAATACCTTGAAAGTGGAACAATGTCCGTACAAAATATTTCAGCATTGGAAGAAGGCGTAAAATTTATCAGTATGCGTCAAGAAAAAATATACAACCACGAAACGCACATGGCGCAATTTTTAATCAACAGCCTAAAAAGAATAAACAAAGTTAAAATATATTCTCCAGATATCGCAAAAAGCGGTGTTGTTGCCTTCAACATCGGAAACGAAGATTCCGGAGAGATTGCAGATATTCTTGATAAAAAATATTCAATATGCGTGCGTGGTGGTTATCATTGTGCGCCACTATGCCACAAATTTTTAAAAACAGAAAATCAAGGTGCATTACGCATATCACTCAGTATGTTCAACACAGAAAAAGAGCTTAATTATGCTTTAAATGCCATTGATCTGATAGCAAAAAATAGGGGTTAAATCCCCTATTTTTTTATCGTTTGCATTAACTTATTCAATTTATCCTTCTGTTCATTATTAAGCATTGGTGCAATAGTTGATGCTATTGAATCAATTTTCTCATTAGTAAGCGTGCCGTCTCTTTTTCCTTTTTGCACCGCCTGAGATAAATCTTTTAATATATCACTATCACTTTTGCCCTCATATCGTTTTGCCATTCCCTTTAATTTTTCAAGTTGTTCTTTTTGTTCATTATTAAGCTTGTTTTCTTCTGTTTGCTGATTAAAATTTCTAAGTGAACGTTTCAATAAAATCACCTCATTTAAAGTTATGCACTTTTTACATTTTATAGCATATAAATATATTGAGGTGATATTTTTTGAATAATATGACGCCCTTATTGATTATGCTTTTATTAACAAACAAAAACGGCTTCAACAACATAAAAAACGCCATTGAAGCCGCTGATGGTTTTTCAACTAAAATAAATAGTATGACAAATATGTTTTCAATGTTGCCTAAGTTAACCGGAATGTTTAATGCGGTAAATCCACAAAATAATATTGAAAATAATTACGTTGATACACTAAAGAACATCTCCGACATTTTCAAGTAATATTTTTCCTGCATTCAAGTTTACTGCATCCAGCTCATTATGTGTTACCACAAGGACAAGTTTTTCTTTGGAAATTTCTTTTATAGCTTCATAAACATTAAAAACGTTGCCCTCATCAAGACCTTTAAAGGGTTCATCAAGCAAATAAACATCTGCATCGTATGCAAGAGTTCTAACAAGCGCAACGCGCCTTTTCATTCCACCTGATAAATTCTGAGGCATTTCATTTATAAAAACATCAACACCGAAGAGCTTTGAATATTTTTCAACTTTTTCCATTGATGGCTCAACAAGTAAAATGTTTTCTTTTGCATTAAGCCAATTAAGAAGGCGATCTTCCTGAAAAAGATAACTTATTTTTCCTTTTACCTCAATATTGCCAGAGAATTTAACAAGCCCTGCAATAGCATTTAAAAATGTAGTTTTGCCCGTTCCTGATGGTGCAAAAATACAAAATACACCTTTAGACGGAAAGGATATATTAAAATTTTTAATTACCGTT
>JAZOMK010000007.1:0-4019 GCA_045653985.1 Clostridia bacterium
GTTTTCAACGTTAAAAAAGGTAAAGGAATCGCCGCAAACATTTTGCCCGTCTTTCTTTTCGCGAAGGGCGATGGTATCAACATTAAAGCGCGGGACAGGTGCAAAGGTTCCTGAAAACCCGCCTTTTATATCAGTTGAGCCACTTACAAAACGATATTTGCCTAAATATCCATCCTCCAAAGCTTTAATGATTTTATCCTTAGTGTCCTTGTTATTTTCTTTTACTGAAAGGTCAATTATGTGATTTTCACCTTCTTTTCTGCAAGAAACACGACGTACAGTACCTACGCGGGCATGAATAACATCTCTGATTTTTCTTTCCATTTCCTTATCAAATTGAGGAAGAACAGATACCTCATCAGCAAGGGAAAATAGCATATCTGAAAGATTTTTTAGCTGGTTTGAAAGTTCGTACTCGTTACTTGGGTTTTCATTATTATAATTTTTATGTCTTTGGTAGGAATCATTCATTGCGCAGATTAGCGCCATAGGTTGCAAACATCGGGCAGTAAGGGTTAACGGAAGCGCCGTTACCCTTTCTTTATATTCAAAGGCATTTACCGCATCATTAAGCTCAATAAGCGTATCGCTTTTTCTGTTTTTAAGGCAATATTCACGTTTTTTGCAGTTTTCGCAAACACTTTTTACGTCATTTAGCATATTTTCTTTAAACGTGTTATCAAAGGCTTTTTGACCGAAAACCCTTGAAAGCTGAAGATACATCCGCGCTGAATTTTCCAGCGTTCTTTTTTGCTTATCCTTTAAGCCTTGAATGTACTCCATTTCAATATCGTTTACGCCTGATTCAATACCTGCAAAGCGACGGATTCGGTGGATAAATTCATCTTTTAAAAAGAAAGTAAAGGAACAGCCAAGCACAATATTTACGCCTTTAAGTGATAAAACAAAGGTATTTAAAGTGAAAAGGCTTATCATGAGATCGCCTAAAATAAAACCTAAAAGGATTCCGCCTTTTTTGTTTGACGATATTCCTGCAATAATACCACCTGTCATAAGGCATAATGCGCTTGTAAGGTCGCCTCCCTTTATAACGAATATTATGCCTGCAATGCTTGTCCAGATGCTGCCCCTGATATCAAAGGCTAAAATGGCAATGGTAGAAGAAAATAACAGCGCCCACAATGGTAAATTAAAGCCGAAAAATGAAAAATTTGGCAATGACGATACCATAAGGCCGCCTATAACCGATATTGAAAGGATGTCTGCCTGTTCAAAGGAAAGGCGTGCGCTGATTTCTGAGTATGTTATGTACAATCGTTTTACAAGTGGTATAAGGCACAACGAAAAAAGACCTGAAAATACAAGTGTTACCTTGCCGTAAAAGTGGATTTTTAAGAAAATCGCAGGGAAAATAAATGAGCATAGCGCAACAACCATTTTAAGGTAAAGAAAATCCCATCTGTTTTTCTTTAAAACCATAAGCATGGGCAGGGAAAGTGCATATGGTAGCGCGTTTATTACGTTATTAAAAAATCCACTTTCCATTGTAAGTGCGCCAAAGACGCACCCTACAAACAAATAAAAAAAGTTTTTTGATAAAAAGGTTACGGTAAGCACGCTTATGCCTAAAGGATACATTCCCGATAAAAATTTTACCTTTGCCAGCAAAAATCCCAAAAGCACAATGGCGGGAATTTTATAATATTTTTTCATAAAAAACACCTCGTATATATTGTATACACAAGGTGTAAAAAGGATTGTCGTTTTAGCGGCACGAAATTACAAATCATCTGCATCCTGTTCAGGCATTTTGTCGATTTCAGAAACTCCGGTATAACTGCCTAAAACATCTGATTTAATTTTCTTTTTCTTCATAAAAAATCACCTCAAAAAAATTTCTCTTTATATTTTTTGAAAAATGTGATACAATTATACAAAAGAATGTATTAAGGTGGTTTTTATGGAACAGAAAATGATTTCCGACCTTAAAGCCGGCGACGGTTTTGAAGGCTTCCTTTTAATTAAAAGCTTTTCAGTTAAAACAGGTTCAACGGGCAAAAATTACGTTGATCTTTCACTTGCTGACGAAAAAGGCGAAATTAACGGCAAAATCTGGAATTTTAATGAGGATCAGTTTAAAGACTACAAGCCTCACATTTTAGTTAAAGTGCGCGGCAACGTAGTTGAATGGAACAATTCATTGCAGTTGCGTATTGAAAAAATACGTCTTGCCAATGATGACGATCCCGTTTCCATTAACGATTTCGTTCCCTCTGCACCAAAGAGTACTGACGATATGTTTAACGTTATTATCTCATATATTCAAAGAATCCGCAAAACCGATTTAAGAGATATCGTTACATATATGGTTAAGGAACGCAGGGAAAAACTTATGTACTACCCTGCTGCCCAGACCTTCCATCACTCTGTGCGTGGCGGACTTTTATACCACATAACCACAATGCTTCAAGCAGCTGATGCTTTAGCAAAAGTTTATACTGAGCTTGATACTGACTGGCTTTTTGCAGGTATAATCGCCCATGACGTTGAAAAAACTGAGGAAATGGCGGCATCTGATTTAGGTCTTGTTACCGATTACACAATGAAAGGTCTTTTGCTTGGCCACATTATACAAGGTCCGCTCCTTGTACAAGAAGCAGGTAAAGCAGTTTGCGCGGCAGAAGAAACCATTATTCTTTTACAGCATATGCTTATCTCTCACCACTACGAGCCTGAATTTGGTTCACCTAAGCGTCCAATGTTCCCCGAAGCCGAAGTTTTACACTATCTTGATACCATTGATGCAAGAATGTACGATTTCCGCAAAGCTCTTGCCGAGGTTGAGGAGGGCGGTTTCTCCGATAAGCAATACGTGCTTGATAACCGCAGAATTTATAAGAAAAAAACATAATAAAACATCCCCTTGAATAGTGTTTATTCAAGGGGGTTATTTTTATGGACTATGAAGTTGAATTGGCTTACAAGGAATGGCAACAAGCAATAAATACTTTTAACAATGCCTTAGAAAAGGAAGAAGTTGATTATGCAATATACAACCTTGAAGCCAAACGAAAGCAATATATAATGCTTCTTAATAAATTAAAAAAGGAAAATGAAGAACAATCTGATTTTGATTGAGGGCGGTTTGTTACCGCCCATTTTATTTAGCAGCCGCAGTCGTTACCGATAGAGGCAAATGACTAAGCGATTACACCGTATGCAACCCGCAGTTTCAAGAATTTTTTGTGCTCTGTTTAGCAGCCGCAGTTGTCGTGGTCATTACCACCATTACCGCCACAACCGCAGCAGCAAATAAGAAGGATTAAAATAATAATCCAGCAGCAATTATCGCCGCCAAAGCCGCCGTTGCCACAGCCGTTTCCGCCACAGCAGAAGAGGATAATCAATAAAATGATAATCCATGTACAATCATTGCAACCACAATCATTTGAAGAAAAGAATTTACCCATAAAATATACTCCTTTATAAAGAAATTACCGTAAGCATTGCTTACAGTTTATAATATGTTTTTACTAAAAAAAGTGTTACTTCAATAATTTTTGACATATATTTTAGTGAAATAAAAATTAAAGGAGTCTTTTTTATGTGTAATAATCTCTTTTCAACCAACGATAACGGATTATTTATTATCGTACTTTTACTTATTTTAAATAATAACTGTTGCAACAATAATGATTTATGGTTTATTGTACTTTTAGTGCTTTTGTTGGGAAATAACAACACTTGCCTTGATAATTGCGGATGCAATAACTGTAATACTTGTAATTGTTAAAAAAATCCCCCTTGAGTTTTTAGCTCAAAGGGGTATTTCTTATGCTATAGGTCTGAATTCAAGCTTTTTAAAGAAGTCGTCGGTTAAGACATCACTATCTCCCTCTATATCTATCAGTACATCACCATATACGAGAAACACTATAACGGTATTTGAGTTTTTAAGTTCGCACACTATAGCCGAAATATTGCCTGATGCCGTTTCATACTGTCGCTCATAAATATTCTTATAGCTTTCAAAGTTTTGGTAGTTATCTATATTGGGT
>JAZOMK010000008.1:0-7493 GCA_045653985.1 Clostridia bacterium
GGCTTTATCGAGAAATTTAATCAAATTCACGACATTCGATAATCATTATAAGCAAAAAATTTAGAAGCGATTTTAATCGCCTCTTTTTTTTCTGTAATCATTAGGTGAAAAACCGGTTATTGCTTTAAAGGTTTTGTGGAAATGTGCAGGCGTATTAAAACCTGTTTCATATGAAATATCAAGTACCGAGGAATCTGTGTTTTCCAACAGCCTTTTTGCATGGTCAATACGGATTTCCGTAATATATTTAGTAAAGGTGATACCCGTTTCCTTTTTAAAAAGATGTGAGAAGTAGTCAGCATTCACTCCTAAATCCTTTGAAAGACTTTGTATGTTGTATCTTTTTTCAGGCATCGTCAAAACTGCAGTTATTGCCTTTTGTATTAAAGGATTTATAAAAAATACGTTTTCCTTTATAACCGTACCTGCGTTATATATGTCAATAAGAATGCAGTTAAACAGATTTTTTAAATAAACGTCCCTGTATGTATCTTTGGAAAGAAAGCACTTATACAACCTTTCAAGGTCATTTATTGTCTGCATTGATACGTCCTTTACGTAAAGCGGGTTAACGCGGTTAAGAAAGCTGTTTTCTACCACCTGCTCAGAAAACGAAACGTTTAATGAAATTGCATCTTCGCGAATATCGGTTTTGATTTCGTGAAAATCCTTTGGCGTTACAAGGAAAAGACAGTTGCCCTCAATTTTATATGGACGGTCGTTTACAATACATTGGCCGTTGCAGTTAAGATACAGTATTATTTCATAGTAATCGTGCCAATGATATTCAAAAGAAGTTTCTCTGAAATTTTTATGCATTTTTAAAAGTTTACCGTCAAGCATATCACGGTTAAATTTAGTTATGGAGTTCATTTTTTATCACCTTGCTGATATTATATCTTTAAATATAAGATATTGCAACTTTTTTTAAAGAAAATAAGAAGAAAATATTATAAAAACCCGCTATAATTAAATTAAAGTTTAAAAGAGGTGATATTATGACAGATAAAGAATATCTTATTTCGGTTGCCGAAAAAACGTGCATCCCCATGTTTGAAAAGGCAATAAATAATATAAGAGAAAATAAACCTTATACGGTAATTGACCACATGTCCATTGAATGTTCTAAGCTTGAAGAGCTTTTAAGACCTTTGTGGGGCATGGCACCGCTTTTAAATGAAAAAGAGTATTATATATATGTAAAAGGCGAAAAAACATCCTTAGCAAAGGCATTAAGGGATATTATTTATGAAGGCAGTTGTGAAGACTCACCAATTTGCTTTTCACGCTTTTCAAAAAGCAGATCAGAAACATCTTTTGCCAATCAAATGATAACTGAGTTTGCCGGATATGCCATTGCAATAACTATCGCCCCCGAAGTATTGTGGGAGCCTTATACTGAAGAAGAAAAAATTAAATTAGGCGCGTGGGTAAAAAAATGGGCGGTGCTTGCCCTGAAAAATTCTTGGCGCAATAATCATTTTTGGTTTCCTATTCTTGCAATAGTTGCTTTGGAAAAATTAGGGATTTCTTGCGACGACGTTGATGAAGCTATGGCAGATGGCTTTTCTGTGCTTGATAAAATGTATATTTCTGACGGCTGGTATCAGGATGGTGCCTTTGGCAATTTTGATTTTTATTTAGCGTGGGCGCATCACGTTTACCCGCATTTGTGGGCATTTTTAGCCAAAAACACAAGGTTTTATGATGAAAAAAGGGCAGAAGAGTATAAAAAACGAACTGAACTTTTCTTTGATTATTTTACCCACATGTTTGATATTGACGGTTCAACCTGCGCATACGGCAGGTCGCTAAGCTATCGTTTTGCTCAAAGTGCTTTCTTTGGCGCTGCGGCAATGGCTGATTGCAACGTCAATTATGGGCTTGCAAGACGAATTTTAATTAAAAACGTGTCGTATTTTATGGAAAATTCCATTTTAAATGACGATAACACTTTCCCTCCGGGATATTTATATAATTCGCCTGCGGTTGTTGAAAATTATACGTCTTCAGGCGGTGCGTACTGGTGCGCAAAAACGTTTCTTGCACTTATGTTACCTGATGACCACTTATTCTGGCAGGCGGAAGATAGTTTAATGCCCATTGAAAAGGGCGATTTCTTAATAAATTCGCCTGTTGAAAACATTAATATGGTGCTTGAAGGTAACAAAAATTCAGGTGTAACGTTATATAAAAATACCTGCAGTTATTATTCGGAAAACGGCTGGAGGGCGCGGTTTAATGATATGCCGGGATATTATAATAAGTTTGTCTATAATTCACGTGCAGGCTTTTCAATTTCTTCAAGTGATACTCCCGCCTGGGATAATATTATCAGTCTTGAATTTCCTGACAGTACAGTTGCTTCAAAACGATACGGTTTTACTGATCTTGGCATAAAAGACGGCGTGCTTATTTCAAAGCATAAACCTTTCTATAACGATAAGAATACTGAAATAATTTCATACGTGTTACCCTTAAAAGACGGCTTCCACCTGCGCGCCCACAAAGTAGTGCTTGATAATAGCTATCGCGTAGTTGAAGGCGGATTTTCAATAGGCAGTTTCGATGACGACAGTATTTGTAAAGCAACCGAAAACTACGTATCGTATAGTTATAAAAACAGTTATTCAAAACTTTATACCGTATCCGATACGTATTTTAAATACGAGGTCAAACCCCACACACCGGGGCTTCATATTCTCGCACCGCAAAGCGCATATCCTGCATACGTTACAAACGTGTTGGATAAAGGCACATATTATTTTGCATCAGTATTTTATTTTACAACAGAAGAAAAAGCTATAATAGAGCCTGAAATTACTCTTGAAGGCAACGTTGTAACCGTAAAATATAAGGATATATCTCAAAAAATTATATTGGAGTGATTTTTTTGAAGGCTTTGGTAACTCTGCCCCAAGGCGATATTTTTGACAGTTTCATATCAGAGGAAACGATTAAACTTTTAAAAGAAAATTTTGAAGTGACTTTCAATACAAAAACTGAAAATTTTACCCCTGAAGAATTGTACGAGCAGGGGAAAGATAAGGATATTTTAATTACGGGGTGGGGCACACCGTCACTTAAAAGTGCAGGATTTTACGAAAAAGAAAACAATCTTAAATTGCTTGCACACACGGGCGGAAGCGTTGCCGACTACGTTGACGAATCAGCCTACAAAATGGGCATAAAAGTGATAAGTGGCAACGTTATGTATGCCGAATCCACCGCCGAAGGCGCACTTTCCTATATTTTAACGGGATTAAGATATATTCCCGACGATGTTTCCGCTATGCACGGTGACTTTTGGAAAAGTCCCTTTAAAACGCGTGGCTTATTGTATAAAACGGTAGGCATTATCGGTGTAGGCGCAGTTGCAAAAAAACTGATGGAATACCTTAAACCTTTTAACGTAAAAATCAAGGTATATGATACTTATACGGTTGATAAAGAGTTTTTAAAAAGCGTCAACGGTATTCAGACGACACTTGAAGAAGTTTTAAAAACTTCGGATATCGTATCGTTGCATCTTGCTTTAACAGAAAATACCAAAAAATTTATGGGCAAAGAGCAATTTGAAATGATGAAGGAAGGTGCTTTGTTTGTAAATACGTCGCGAGGCGCAATTATTGACGAAGAAGCATTGACAAATGAGTTGAAAAGAAATAGAATAAATGCAGTGCTTGACGTATTTTCAAGGGAACCGTTAAATGCGGACAACCCATTAAGACAGTTGAAAAACGTATATCTTATTCCGCACAAAGCAGGCCCTGCTTACGATTATAGAAGTGTCATCGGCTATAAAATAGCAGAAGATACTATTAATTTTAAGGAAAACAGACCTCTTAATTACGAAATACCTTTCGAGCAGGCACAAAGAATGACGAAACACAGTTAGGAGAAAGTAAAATGAAAAGAGCCTTTAGTACGTTGTGTTGTATCAACTCTACCGTTGGTGAAATTATTGAATTGGCAAAAAACAGTAATCTTTCTGTTGAATTGCGTGTTGATAATAACAACATTGAAAATTTCTTCGGCAAAAAAGCAGAATTTGAAAATGCAAACGTAAATATTATTGATATCGCGGCAAGTATTTTCGTCAGAGATGATAACGTTAATGAAACGGCATATCGTTATATTGATCTTGCTGAAAATCTCAACGTAAAGGGCGTGCGTATTTTTGCAGGGGAGAGTCCCAAAGAATTTCAGGATGAAATCATAAGCGATATTCCTAAAATAGTAAAGGGTATTAAAAAACTTTGTGAATATGCAAAAAATAAAAACGTTGAAATTTGGCTTGAAACTCATAGTGAACTTTCAACGGGTAAGCTTTGCAAACAAGTGCTTGACGGTGTAAATATGGATAATTTCAAAATTATCTGGGACGTTTTGCACTCGATAGAATATAAAGAGCCATTAAAAGATACAATAGCATATATGGGCGATAAAATAGTGCATATACACTTGAAAGATGCCGTACCTCCCGAAGATATGAATATATGCCAATATGTGCATACGGACTTGGGCGCAGGAGCTGTGCCTTTTAAAGAAGTAATTTCCGTCCTTCAGGAAATAAATTTTGATGGTTATCTTTCCCTTGAATGGGAATCACCCTGGCGGCCTGAAATAAGAGAGCTTTATCCTGACGCTAACGTGCTTTTAAAGAAGTATAACGATATTCTTGATTCTATCGGAGGGTGATATGAAGGTAATTTCTATCGGCGCAAACGAATCACGTTTTTATGGCAAAACACAAATGGAGATGCTTCAATGGTATAAGGCAAAATGCAGTATGCTTAAAAGCCAAAAACCTGATTTTGTAATTTTTCCTGAAATGCTTTTAAGAATGTACGCAAAGGATGAGTCTTTAACCCGTGATGAATTTTATCCCGTTGCGGTTGAAGCAATGCAAAGCTGCGCAAAAGACATAAACGCATATATAGTGTTTAATCTTTATGAACCCAATGAGAAATTTGCAGGGCTTTATTATAATTCGACCGTGGTTATAAATAAAAAAGGCGAAATTGCAGGCAAATACCGCAAGGTGTACACTGTTGATACTGAATCAACCAAAAATAAGGTAGTTCCCGGCACAGAAACTTTTGTGCTTGATACTGAATTTGGTAAAATCGGCATTGCGACCTGCTTTGATATCGGCTTCCGTCCTTTATGGCAGAAGTTAGAAGAAAAAGGCGCGAAGGCCGTTATATGGACTGCCGCCTACGATGGGGGCAATCTTTTAGATGCTTATGCTGTTATTCATATGTATTGGGTAATTTCCTGCGTGCGCACAAATCATGCAAGGGTTATCGACCCCGTTGGCAGGGAAGTTGCCGCTTCTGCACGCTGGGATGATATCTGCATTGCTGATATTGACCTTGATATGGAAATCTTCCATATTGATAATCAGTTTAATAAAATTCCTGAAATCCGCAATTTTTACGGTGATAAGGTTGAAATTAAAACGCTTTCCGAAGAAAACGTGTTTACCATTTCTTCAAAGGAAATACCAATGGCAGAAATCAAGGAAAAGTTTAACCTTATAACTTATAAAGAGTATCACGAAAATTCACTTATCGTTCAGAAGGAGTGGCGTGAAAAGTACAATTAAGGCGCAGTTTTGCGCCTTTTATTAATTCACTTGCAAAGCGGTTTTTATTATGTTATAATATAAAAAATTGCAGGAGGAAATGTATGAAAAGTCTGATTTCGTTGATGTTGATTATAATGTTGCTGTCCTTTTCAGCTTGCGGTACGGAGAAGACACCTGAAAACACTCCGCAAACAACTGAAAATCCACAGCAAACACCGGAAAATGAGGTTATTGAAATGAGTTTTAAAGATAAAGTTTTAAATGGCTTAACTGAAGATGCCTATGACCTTTCATTGGCAAATGAAGGCAATGCAGACAGAATAAAAGCACTAATGAAAAAGGCTGAGCAAGGTGGCTCTTACACTATTGCTGTGCTTGGCGGCTCAATAAGTCAGGGGGCAGGGGCAACTAAAGAAACCAACTGTTACGGCTATCACGTAAAAGAATGGTGGGAAAATGCGTTTCCCAATGCAACTTTTAAATTTATAAACGGTGGTTTGGGCGGAACTAACCCTGAAATGGCGTGCTATCGCTATTGTAAGGATATTGAACCCTATAAACCTGATTTTACCATCATTGATTTTACGCAGAACACCTATCTTGATAATAATTTAAAGGTTACGTATTTAACGCTTGTACATAAGCTTTTAACAGATGGCTCAGCAGTAATGGCGGCATATTTTACCCGTTGTAATCCTGATGAATATAAAAAAGCTAATTATATTGAAGTTCCTGCTGTAAAAGTTCCTCATGATGATATTAAATATGTTGTTGACAGGTATAATCTTCCGGCTGTTGATACTGATAAATACATCTGGAAGTACATGAATAAAGAAATCACTTGGCCTGAGATTTACAGCGATTATATTCATCCTAACGATCAGGGGCATTTGCTTTGTGCAAACCTTATTGCCGCCCATCTTGATAAAATAAAAACATCACTTGATGATTTTGACGGCGCAATTTCTGAAATTCCCGACATTGAAAATGATAGCTACTTAAACGCATCGTGTTTGGTTTCAGGTTCAATGGGCATTACTGCACGTGGCGTAGTTAAAAGCCAGGGCGGTGATAAAACAAGTAGCCGCGGTTGGTGGATTGAAAAGGGCGAAGGCTCACTTACTGTTTTATTGCCTGAAAACGTTAAAAAGGCAAAATTACTTTTAGATATGGGGCGTGCAAGCGGTTGTTTGTTGCTTACGTCCTTTGATGGAACTACACAAAAAATTGATGCCAAAAAAGCGCCCCATGCAACACTTATTGATATTAAGCTTGACCTTACTAAACTTATCACCATAACACCACAATTTGAAAGTGGTTCAGCAATGATTTACTATATCGGTATTGAGTAATTTTAAGCATCGCTTATGCGGTGCTTTTATTTGTTTTTCTTGACACTTCTATGTGATTTTTGGTATAATAATAATGGATTTATATGATATTTCTATTAAAAAGGAGAATACAAATGCAGGAAAAATATCAGGCTTTATTTACCCCCTGGAAGATAGGTAACGTTGAAATCAAAAATAGAATCGTTCTTTGCCCTATGGGTGGCACTTCTTTGTTTGGTTGGATGGAGAAAACAGGCAACCATTTTGATAAGGAAGCCGCAAAGTTTTTTATTGAAAAGGCACAAAATAACGTTGGTCTTATTATCCCCGGTATTGCTCCCATTAAAAGTACGTTTATGGGACAATGGCTTTATCAGAATAAAAAGATGTTTAAAGAACTCAAAGTGTTTATGGATGAAATCCATAAAACAGGCGCAAAGCTTTTTGTGCAGATAACTGCAGGTATGGGCAGAAGCTGGGCAATTCCCACACCCCTTGTAATGCTTCACAATATGCCCGTTGTAAGGGATCTTATTAAACCTATTATAAATATACCTTATCAATCAGCA
>JAZOMK010000009.1:0-3651 GCA_045653985.1 Clostridia bacterium
TTTGCAAGACGAGCATAATAATCTTTAAAAAGCATCTGATGTCCAACACCCCAATAGCCTTTTCCATCTGAACTATTGGCAACATCATAAAGTTCTTGCTTTTTACCATCAATATAAAGATCATCATCAACTAATTTAAGAGTCATGTTCTCACATACAACCTCAAGGGCAATGGGCGCATCAGTATAATGTGCGGTAGTAGCATAAAACATTCCTTTTGCACCATTTTTAAACGTAATATACGCACTTGCTGTGTCTTCTACATCAATGATACCTTTTAAATGATAGTTTGCTGTTAAAGCAGTAAGTTTTTCAGGTGCGCCACAGAGCCAAAGCATAAGATCCAGTGTGTGTATTGCCTGATTTATCATTACACCGCCACCTTCTGTAGCCATAAAGCCACGCCAATGACTGCCTGTATAATACGTCTCATTTCTTGACCATAAAACAGTGCCGTTTGCATATTTAACTGCGCCTGCTTCACCGGAAGTAATAAGTTCTTTTGCTTTTTTATTTCTTAAAAGATATCTGTTTTGGAAGGAAATACAGATTTTAGCTTTGCTTTCTTTTTCGGCTTTAATAAGCTCATCAACCTGTGTGAGATTGATACACACAGGTTTTTCGAGCATAACATTTATATTTCTATTTAAAGCCGCAATAGCCATTTCGCAATGGAGATAGTGGGGAGTACATACATGCAAAACATCGGGTTTTACAGTGTCAAGCATTTTAATATAATCATCAAATATTTCTGCTTCTGGCGCGTATGTATTTTTTAATTTTTCTGCACGTTCAGCTAAAATGTCACATACAGCAACAATTTTTACATCTTCCATTTTTGAAAGGTATGTGGCGTGTGTCTGAGCAATTCCACCACAACCAACTATAGCAGTTCTGAACAATTTAAGTCATCTCCGTTTTAGTTATTGTATGTGTTTGAAAGGTCTGCTGAGCCTGCTGACTTAACTTCTTTTTTAACAACGGTTGAGTTATTTATCTTATCCTGAAGAAGGTCAAAGAATTCTTTGCCATCAAAAGGAAGATCTATAGTTTCATTCTTCCATGTTGAAAGAAGCATAGCGTTTGCAAGAGTAACACCCTTAATACCATCAGATGCAGCAGCATAAAGTTCTTCAATGCCAAGAACTGCATTTGCAAAGTTATTGAGAATACCAACGTGCTGAGAGTTTTCACCTTCAGGTTTAAGTTCAATTTCTTCAACAGCAGGAGTTCCAAAAGGAGAATCTGCTTCAACAAGATGCTTGCTGATAGGTGTATCAAGCTTTTTAAATACAACCTTGCCATTATCAAAAATAAGAGTACCTTTATCACCGGTTACTTCAAAACGGTTTGTACCGGGAGCATCCGCAGTAGTTGTGATAAATACGCCTGTTGCACCATTTGGATATTCGAAATATGCAGTTACATCGTCTTCAACCTCAATATCATGCCACTTACCGAAATGGCAGAATGCACGAACCTTATTAGGCATCATATTAGGAATCCATTGGAAAAGGTCGATATTATGGGGAGCCTGATTGTAAAGAACACCACCGCCTTCGCCTGCCCATGTTGCACGCCATCCGCCACTGTTATAATAATTCTGATTTCTGTACCAATTTGTAATAATCCAATTAAGACGCTTGATCTCGCCAAGTTCGCCATCTGCAATCATCTTCTTCATAAGTTTGAATGCAGGATTTGTTCTCTGGTTGAACATAATGCCAAGTTTTAATTCAGGATGTTTCTTTGCTTCCTCAAGCATTTCTTCAACCTGAAGAGTATAAACGCCTGCGGGTTTTTCAACAACAGCGTGCATACCATTTTTCATAGCCTTGATAGCATATTCAGGATGGAAATAGTGGGGAATAGCAATAATTACAACATCACAGGTCTTTGCAGCAATAAGCTCATCACCTGAATTATAGAAGTTAATTGTGTTTATTGCATAAGCATTGTCGCTATTGATAATCTTTTTTGCATTTTCAAGTTTTTCAGGATTTAAATCAGCAATAGCAGTACAAATACCGTTTTTAATCCTATTGTTAATTAAGTTTCTTAAATGACCTGAACCCATATTACCTGCGCCGATAATACCAAATCTTACTTTTTCCATACTTTGTCTTCTCCTTCAACATAACCTAAATTTTTTAATATTTCTTTAAATGCGTTTACTGCCGCATCAAATGATTCATTTTGATTTTCAAATTTGAATTTATGCTTTAATTCTCTTGTGTCAAGATTTGAATAGCCTGTGAAAGCATAAAGATGTGGTTCAATAGATGCAAATGTTTCATCATCTTTAACTTCTGAAATTTTAGTAATAACTTCAGCAATTTTACCATCACCAAAGCCTGCAGGAACAATAATATGTCCATCAAGACAAGCATCTTTAATATGAAGATACTCAATATACTGTTTTGTGTTATCAACAGCCCAAGTGATATCTGCATCATCCATAATATAGTTTGCGGGGTCAAAGATACCTCTTATGCCTTTAACATTTTCAAGAATATCCTTTACTTCAGCAGGAAGACATCCGTAAATTTTTGCTTCATTTTCGTGGCAAAGCTGTACGCCTTCTTTTTCTGCATATTCAACCAATGCGTTTAAACGAGCCATTACTTCTTCTCTGTAGTCAGTTGCTTTTTCACCATCAGGAATAAAAAAGCTGAACATTCTGATATACTTTGCACCAAAAATCTGCGCAGCTTTTACTGCTTTTTTAAAACGCTCAAAATGAGGTTCGAAATCATCAGTAATATTATACTTGCCAATAGGTGAGCCTACTGAAGAAACCTTAACACCTGCTTCTTCAAAGGTTTTTGCAAATTCTTTGATTTCATCCTCAGTGTAATCGATAGCGCATTTTCCATTAATGTTACGCACTTCAATATAACCCATATTATTTCTTTTAAGTGCAGCGATTTGACCTTGAATATCGCCTGCGGCTTCATCCGCAAAGCCGGTAATAATAAATTTTGCCATTATTTTACCCATCCTTTCTTTTTAAGACCTTCAATACTTTTTTTCATTTCATTTAAACTATCACCTGATGCAGGAGCATTATCCTGCTCAACATATGCAACAAGTGTGTTTGTCTTATTTAATGCTTCAATTATGTAATCAATAGGTGTATCTCCTGTATACAAGGGAGTAATTTGATCAACAATTTTTCCATCGACTTCAATTTTCTTTTTAAAGTCTTTAAGATGGACGTATATAAGGCGATCAGCAAACCTTTCAATATCTTCCTTTATATCACAAGAATTTGCAAGGTCTGCCCAGCCTGTATCAAGAATAATCTTCCAATCTGTTTTCTTATAAATTTCAACAATAGTACGATTTCCAACTTCACCAACAAATTCAAAAGCGTGGTTATGATAACCAAATGTAAGACCTGCCTCGTTTATTTTTTTGATAGCAGGGGACATGTCAACAATCATTTTATCAACATCGACAGGGCCTGTCCCATTGGGACGATACTCCCAACCGCCGCCAATACCAACCATATCGGCACCAATGATTTTATGTTTAGCGATAACCTCATCAGTATTGTTGATTATGTCAGGAATAGGCGTATGGGTAAGGCCGATATGTAAACCATTCTTATCCGCTTCATTACGAACAACCTCAGCATCATAAGTGAAG
>JAZOMK010000010.1:0-3742 GCA_045653985.1 Clostridia bacterium
TAAAAAATGAAAACATTAAAAGATGCCAAAATAGGACAAACCGTAATTGTAAAAAAACTTCATGGAGAAGGACCTATAAAAAGAAGAATAATGGATATGGGTATTACAAAAGGTGTTGAAATATACGTAAGAAAATTTGCACCTTTAGGCGACCCAATGGAGTTATATTTACGCGGATATGAGCTTTCTTTAAGAAAAGACGATGCAAAAATGATTGAGGTTGAGGAATAAATATGGAATATAAAATCGCGATTGCAGGCAATCCTAACTGTGGTAAAACAACATTATTTAATGCACTTACAGGGTCAAACCAATACGTTGGTAACTGGCCCGGTGTTACCGTAGAAAAAAAGGAAGGCAAATTAAAAAACCACAATGATATAATTATAACAGACCTCCCCGGCATTTATTCCCTTTCTCCTTATACTATGGAAGAAGTTGTTGCAAGAAATTATCTTGTACAAGAAAAACCTGATGCAATATTAAACATTGTTGACGGAACAAACCTTGAAAGAAATTTATATCTTACAACACAGCTTCTTGATTTAGGAATTCCCGTTGTTGTTGCTATTAACATGATGGATATTGTTAGAAAAAAGGGAGATATAATTGATATTGATCTTCTTTCAAAAGGCTTAAAATGTAAGATTATTGAAATCTCCGCATTAAAAGGCGACGGCATTCAAGAAGCAGCTGAGCTTGCAGTAAAAGAAGCAAAAAATAGTTCTTTCCGCCACATACATATTTTTTCAGGCACAGTTGAACACGCATTGGCGCATATTGAAGAAGCAACAGTACATCATTTGCCGGAAGATAACCAGCGCTGGTATGCTGTAAAACTTTTCGAAAGAGATTTGCGTGTGCGTGGAGAGCTTTCATTAAGCAACGATATTTTAAAACATATTGAGGATGATATTAAAGACGTTGAAGAACATTATGACGACGATGCTGAAAGCATTATCGCAAACGAAAGATACGTTTACATCACCGATCTTTGCAAGCGCTGCTTTAAGAAAAAACATTCAGGAAAATTAACACTTTCGGACAAAATTGACAAGATTGTAACTCATAAAATTTTTGCTTTACCAATCTTCGCAATGGCTATGTTCCTTGTTTACGCAATATCAATAGGTACAATAGGTAATTGGACTGTAGGCTTTATGAACGATACCTTGTTTGGCGAATGGATTATCCCCTCTGCAGCATCACTTTTGGAAAGTTGGAATTGCGCACCGTGGCTCACAAGCCTTGTTACTGACGGAATATTAAACGGTGTTGGTTCTGTTTTAGGTTTTGTTCCGCAAATGTTTATACTTTTCTTCTTGCTTTCTATTCTTGAAGACTGCGGATATATGTCCCGCGTTGCATTTATTATGGATAAAGTTTTCCGCAAGTTCGGACTTTCCGGAAAAAGCTTTATTTCAATGCTTGTTGCAACAGGATGCGGTGTGCCAGGCATTATGTCAAGCAGAACAATAGATCAAGAAAACGACAGAAGAATGACGGTTCTTACAACCGGTTTTATTCCTTGCGGTGCAAAAATGCCTTTAGTCGGTTTAATTGCAGGTGCATTCTTCGGTGGTAGCGCATTGGTTGCAACATCTGCATATTTTATGGGCATTGGCGCTGTTATTCTTACCGGACTTATGTTAAAGAAAACTAAGCCTTTTGCCGGCAAACCTGCCCCATTTGTTATGGAATTACCCCAATATCATATGCCCGTAGCTACAAATATTTTCCGCGCAACATGGGAACGCGGTTGGTCCTTCGTTAAGCGCGCAGGAACTGTTATTTTAGCGGCAAGCGTACTTATTTGGATTTTAAACAGCCTTTCTTTTGACGGTGGATTACACTATATTACAGAAGACGATGCCAGCAATTCAATTTTACGCCTTATCGGTACACCTATAGCAATGTTGTTTGCACCTTTAGGTTTTGGGCAATGGGAATCAGCCGTTGCAACAGTTCTTGGTCTTATGGCAAAAGAAGAAGTTGTTGGTGTTTTCGGTTCTCTTGGCTTAGGTGCTGCCGAAAGTGCTATACCGCAAGTTATAAATGGCGCACTTGCAGGCTTCTCATTTATGACTTTTAACCTTCTTTGTGCCCCATGTTTTGCGGCAATGGGTGCAATCAGACGTGAAATGAACAACTGGAAGTGGACAGCATTTACAATTACATATATGTGCGCCTTTGCCTATGCCATCTGTTTAATAATATATCAATTTGGCTTATGGTTTATCGGTGGCGGAAACATCATCGGCACAATATTTGCTGTATTGGTTCTTTCACTTATTTTGTATATGCTTTTCAGAAAAAACAAATATAAAAATTAGGAGAATATATTATGTGGCCAACAATCATTATATCTTCGATTATCGGCTTAGTTGTAATTGCTATTATTGTAAATGAAATTATTAAGCACAAAAACGGAAAAAGCTCCTGTTCATGCGGATGCTCAGGCTGCGCCTTAAAGGATTCGTGTCATAAAAAATAAATAAGGTGGCATTTATTGCCACCTATTTTTTAGTTAAAAAACTCAAGCACAACACTATCACAAAGGTCTAAGCCTTTTTCTGTTAAGAAGAGATATTCTTCATTATACTCAACAAGATTTAACTTTTTTAATTTTTGAATTGTTTTATTATATTCAGAAAGAAAATCAAGGTTAAATCTTTTTTTATATTCAAAGAAACTTATTCCCCTATTCATACGCAAGCCAAGCATTATAAATTCTTCTTGCATATCTTTTTGAGAAAGCACTTCCTTATTTAAAACGATATCCTCCTGACTGATATACTTATGAAGATCGCACGTATTATTATATCTTGCACCATTAAAATAAGAATGTGCGGCGCAGCCTAAGCCGATATACTCATTACACAACCAATAATTTATATTATGCTGACACTCATAACCTTTTTTTGCATAATTTGAAATTTCATACTGATATATATCTTTTTCTGCAAAAGTTTTTGAGATTACCTTATACATCAATCTTTCGGTTTCCTCATTGGGAATAGTTATTTCATTACGCGCATAAGCTTCCCCTAAAGGCGTTTCCGGATCAAGTATAAGGGAATAGCAAGAAATATGTGTTGAATCGTATTCAAGCGCCTTTTTGAGGGTGTTTTGCCACATTTCAAGGGATTGAGCAGGCAAAGCAAATATCAAATCAAGATTAAAGTTTTTGACATCAGCTTTCTTTATATTTTCAACAGCATCTTCAAACTGTTTTAAAGTATGGCTTCTACCTAAATCGTTTAAAACATTATCCGATAAACTTTGCGCGCCAACCGAAAATCTGTTTACTCCCCCATTTTTCGCTGAAAGAATTTTATCAAAAGTCAACGATTGCGGGTTTGCTTCCATAGTAAATTCAGCGGTACTTTTAATATTAAAATTCTTATGTAAAAAATCACACAAGTCTTCAATCTGCGCCGTATTCATAAGACTTGGCGTTCCCCCGCCAATAAATACGGTTTCTATATTTTCGCCTTTAAATTTTTCAGCTTCATTTTTTAAGGCAGATAAATATGGCGGTAGAAATTCACTTCTGCCGCCAAAGGATACAAAATCACAATATGAACATTTTTTATAACAAAAAGGTATGTGAATATATAATCCGCTCATTTTAATCAAGCTTTAAAACCGCAAGGAAAGCCTCGGAAGGAACTTCTACGCTACCAACCTGGCGCATACGTTTCTTACCTTCTTTTTGCTTTTCAAGAAGCTTTTTCTTTCT
>JAZOMK010000011.1:0-3676 GCA_045653985.1 Clostridia bacterium
ACTTACCCATGCGAAAAGTTCTGAATTGATACGTGAATCATAGGCAATTGCAATTGATGGATTTTCAAAATTTTCCTTTAAATATTCAGCAAAACCTTCTGACGCTTTACCTACTGTATATACATTCATACGATTGGTGCCTGCACCTAAAATTCCTCTTAAACCTGCAGTACCAAATTCAAGGTCTTTATAAAAACTTTCAAAAATTTCGTTTTCGTTACCTTGCATTGCTTTAAGCTGAGATGCTACCTCAGCATCTATATTTTTAACATTGCACCAATAATTATATTTTTCAAGTTCAGTCATCGTTTTCCCTCCGCTTAACTATAAATACAAACGTATAAATTATAAGACCGCCCACACAAATTATTGCCGAAGCAACCGTGATGGTTATGAATTTATTTACAACTTCTGTAGGTGGTTGTTCAAGAGTATAGCCTGTTTCTTCTTTTTCCTCTTCCTCAACCTCTTTTTTAATAACAAGCCTTGCGCTGTTTATATATTCATATACGGTAGGTCTTGATATAACTGAGTTGGGTTCCATATTTGTATAATTAGAATCTCGCATAGCGCCATATCTGTTCATACCACAAACGATAAAAGTATCACCTACTTTTATGTTACGTGCCTGCACGCGTACAACGCTGTTTGCGCCTAAATGAGAATCGGTTATGCCACGGTCAACATCTGATTTTTCAGGAAAATCATAAAGATTTTTAAGTACGAACTTGCCCGTTACGTAAGGTTCAAGCTTTACATAGCCTAATTCAACCGTGGTAGGATTTTGTTCACTACCTGAATAGCCTACGGTAACCTGAAAATCAATGGCGTTTTTTGAGGTGTTTGTTATGTAGATAGTTACCTCATCTTTTTCATAATCATAATGCCCGTTGCAACTCATAAAATATATCTGGTAATTAGAGCCTGATATATCACCTTCGCATACCGTACAAAGAAATGATTGTTCGGGTACTGCTGCTGAAACACTTATTGATGAAAATGCGATAATTATAAGTATTATTGCAATAAATTTTTTCATTTTAGCACCGCCAATAAATTTATACAACTATTATACATTATTTTCCTGAAAAACTCAATAAAAAAATCAAGAAAAAAGTATATTTATTGCCTGCGCCATAACAACTGCACTTTCTTTTACTTCTTCTAAAGTGTTTTTTTCGTTGCCGAACTCAATAAGCAGACAAGAAGTTGAAACGTGCTGATTAAATCGTGAATTTTTAAATATCACTTCATCACAAATTTTGGGACAGATTTCATTAAGTGTATCAGTAAGTTTTTGGGCAAGTTTGTAGTTTTCCTGCCAATTAGGTTTGTACGTGTAATTTTCACCGTTAGCAACTACAAAGCAAACCTTTGCCGCTTTTTTATCGCCAACAATTACACCGTTTGGATTTTGCCCATAGTAAGCATCGCGATGAAGATCAATAAAAACATCTACTTTGCCAATATATGGCTGTATTGTTTCGTAACTTGTCTGATATGCTTTATTAAATCCCGCAGAAACATTATCCGTTTTATCATGAATTACAGTAAAGCCGTATTTTTCAAGTTCTTCTTTTAATTTCGCACCTACTGCAACAACGCTGTAGTCCTGATTTTTAGTTCTGCCTGCAGACGTTTCAACGTAATCTTCATCACCTTTATAAAACGCCTCATCTGTATGGGTGTGATATATAAGCACTGTGGGCCGTTCTTTTGTATAAGTTTCATTTTTTTCAATTTGTATCTGCTTTTTTATATTTTCGATTTCTATTTTCATTTCATCGGAAACCTCTTCTCTTTTAAAATCAACAAAAACTTGTTGTGATGAATTTTCAGGCTCAATTCCGAGAAAATACGATAAAACATTATTTGTATATGCCTTTGCATTTGGCAGAGATGCCGCAACAACCAACGCAAAAGATAATATATAGCACGTCCAATTCTTCATACGGTTTCACCTCTTTAGTATATTTATATTCTTCTGTTGCTTGTTTTAGAACATATATCCGCTAATTTCTTCAAGCGTCATATTTTTATGCAGGGAAAGGTTTATTCCGTCAGCAATGATTTTGGCGCAATCTTCGGCAATAATATCAATTTCTTTAGGCGTTACAACCATATCATCAGAAGAAAATGACGATATTCGTTGTGCCGTTTCTTCTATTTTTTCTTCTTTTTCATTTTCTGCCATAAGAGAAAGCGCGTCTTTAAGAGAATCATAAACAAGAGAAGATGCGTAAACAACAGTTGGTATGCCTATTGCAATAACGGGAACACCTAAACTTTCAAAGGAAATTGCGCTTCGTTTATTTCCTACTCCTGCACCGGGTTCAATGCCTGTATCTGTAAGCTGAAAAGTAGAAAACATCCTTTCACTTCTTCTTGCCGCCAAAGCATCAATTACAATTATGGCGCTTATATCAGTATTTTTACATATGCCCGAAATAATATCTTTACTTTCTATGCCCGTTACACCAAGTACACCCGGTGCAAAAGCGCAAACAGATGCCATGCGCTTATCAACAGCATCAGGGAGAAATTGAAAAATATGCCTTGTTACAAAAACCTTTTTTATAACTTTAGGGCCTATTGAATCAGGCGTCATACTTTCATTACCAAGCCCAACAACAAGGATGTTTTTTCTTTCCGTAATCAATTTATCAATGCCATCCGCTATTGCTTTTGAGATATTTATAAACTCTTCCGTTTGCCTCTCAATAACTGCATCTGTTTCATATGAAATATACTTACCTGCCTTCTTTCCTATTTTTTCGGCATAATTTCTTGATAAAATCTCAATATAGTTTTCTTTTATGCCGTATTTATTTTTTGTTTCATTGATAATTTCATTTTTATTTCCTTTAATTTCTGCGGCTTCAGTTGCTAAATCTGTCCTAAAAATCATTTTTTTATCGCCTCTTTGATTAAAAATAAGTATGTTCTTAAAATATTTTTTTATTCAGCGCGTTTATTTAAAAAAATACTTGCCAAAAAATGTAGTTCGTGTTAGAATATCAGCGTTAATATGATTATCTTGTTGGGAGGGAAAGTCCATGGCAAATATAAAATCAGCAAAAAAGAGAATTAAGGTTACTGCAAAGAAGGCATTACGTAATCGTAGCGTTAAGTCTGCAATGAAAACAAATCTTAAAAAGTTCTATGCTGTTGTTGAATCAGGCGACAAGGCTGCTGCAGCTGCAATGTTACCTGCAATGACCGCTGTTGTTGATAAGGCTGCTGCAAAAGGCATTCTTCATAAGAACGCTGCTGCACACAAAAAATCACAGCTTGCAACCGCCGTTAACAAAATGGCATAATATTTTTGTTTCAAAGACAGGCATCCGCAGAGATGTCTGTTTTTTTATAAAATTTTTCCGTTTACAAATTCTCTTGACTTTTTTTGTAAAATGATGTAAAATACAGTAAATAAGAAATAGGAGGGATTTTTATGAAGGCTACAGGCATAGTTAGAAACGTTGATCCGTTAGGTCGTATTGTTATACCCAAAGAAATCAGAAACAATTTCAATTTACAAATCAATGATCCCGTTGAAATTTTTGTAAATGATGATGACGAAATTGTATTAAAAAAATATGAGCCCGCTTGTATCTTCTGCGATGGTACGGAGGATATCGTTGTTTACAACGGCAAGCAGATTTGTAAGCACTGTGTT
>JAZOMK010000012.1:0-3599 GCA_045653985.1 Clostridia bacterium
TAGTCCTTTTCGCCAGCCTTAATAGCGTTAAGAAGCTTCTCAGCATTGCCGGTACCATGAACAACAGCAACCTTTACAGTTGTGCCGTTAAGGTCAATTTCTGCTTCCTTGATGCCATCAAAGCCACGAACAGCGTGAAGGTCAACATCCTTGAGTTCTTCGCCGGTTACAACCTTATGAACTGTACGAAGTGCAGCTTCCATAACACCACCGGTTGCGCCGAAGATAACACTTGCGCCGGTTGATTCGCCAAGCATGCTGTCAAAATCTTCATCGTCAAGGTCAACGAAGTCGATACCTGCTGTCTTAACCATTGTAGCATATTCACGAACTGTAAGAACTGCGTCAACGTCGCGAAGGCCGTTTGTTACAAGTTCTTCACGCTGTGCTTCGTACTTTTTAGCGGTACAAGGCATAACTGATACAACGAAAATCTTTGCAGGGTCAATACCCATCTTCTCTGCATAGTATGATTTAATCATAGCACCTGTCATTTCGTGAGGTGATTTGCAGGATGAAAGGTTGGGGATAAATTCAGGGAAGAATTTTTCGCAATATGTAATCCAGCCGGGTGAGCAGGAAGTAATCATAGGAAGAACTCCGCCATTTTTAATTCTGTTGATAAGCTCAGTGCCTTCTTCCATAATTGTAAGGTCAGCACCAAAGTCAGTATCAAATACCTTGTCAAAGCCAAGACGACGCATTGAAGCAACCATCTTACCTGTTACGCCTGTGCCGATGGGAAGACCAAACTCTTCACCTAATGAAGCACGTACAGCAGGTGCAGGCTGAACGCAAACGAACTTGTCAGGATCAGCGATTGCTGCCCAAACGTTGTCGATTTCGCTCTTTTCATGAAGTGCGCCAACGGGGCAAGCTTCGATACACTGACCGCAGTTTACGCAGGGGCTGTTTACAAGTGAAACACCGAAAGCTGAGCCAACTGTTGAGTTGAAGCCACGCTTGCCCATGCCGATAGCACCGATTTTCTGAATGTTCTGACAAGCAGCGATACAACGACGGCAATGGATGCACTTTGAGTTATCACGAACGATTGAGGGTGATAAATCATCAATATCATCAGGTGAGAATGTCTTTTCACCAGCATAAGTAATTTCTGAAACACCGTACTCATTGCAAAGAGCCTGAAGTTCGCACTTACCTGAACGAACGCAGGTTGTACATTCACGGTTGTGGTTTGAAAGAAGAAGACCAAGGTTGTCCTTTCTTACCTTACGAAGTTTGGGGGTGTTTGTTCTAACAACCATGCCCTCGCCTGCAGGCATAACGCAAGCAGCAGCAAGACCTCTTGCGCCTTCGATTTCAACCATACAGATACGGCAAGCACCGATCTGGTTTACGCCCTTTAAGTAGCACAGTGTAGGGATGTTGATTTTTGCAGCTTTAGCAGCTTCAAGAACAGTTGTTCCTTCAGGAACAGTAACTTTAATACCGTCAACGGTTAAATTTATCATTTTTGTTTCCATTTTATTCTACCTCCTACACAATTATTTAACTTCGATAGCCTTGAACTTACAGTTGCCAACGCAAGCGCCGCACTTAATGCACTTATCGGTGTCGATAGCGAATGCAGCAAGCTTCTTGCCGGGGGCAATATAGTCAGTTCTCTCGATAGCGTTTACAGGACAGTTCTTTGCGCAAAGACCGCAACCGATACACTTATCGCGCTCGATAACGTATTTTGCAAATGCCTTACAATAGTGTGCAGGACATTCCTTCTTATAGATATGTGCTTCGTATTCATCACGGAAGAAACGAAGTGTTGAAAGAACGGGGTTAGGTGCTGTCTGACCAAGACCGCAAAGTGAAGAATCCTTGATTGTGTTTGCAAGGCTCTCAAGCTTTTCGATATCGCCATCTTCGCCCTTGCCTTCGGTGATTCTTGTAAGAATCTCAAGCATACGACGTGTACCGATACGGCAGGGTGTACACTTACCGCAGGATTCATCAACGATGAACTCAAGGAAGAATTTTGCAATATCAACCATACAGTTGTCTTCGTCCATAACGATCATACCGCCTGAACCCATCATACAACCGATTGATGTAAGTGTGTCATAGTCAACTGAAATATCGATAAGGTCTTTGGGGATACAACCACCTGAAGGTCCGCCTGTCTGAACAGCCTTAAATTCCTTACCATTGGGAATACCGCCACCGATGTTGTAGATAATCTCGCGAAGGGGTGTACCCATGGGGATTTCAACAAGACCGGTATGCTCGATTTTACCACCTAAAGCGAAAATCTTTGTACCTGTTGACTTTTCTGTACCCATGCTCTTGAACCAATCAGCACCCTTTAAGATGATCTGAGGAACGTTAGCAAAGGTTTCAACGTTGTTTTCAACGGTGGGCTTACCGTAAAGACCCTTAACAGCAGGATACGGAGGACGAGGTTTGGGCTCGCCACGCTTGCCTTCGATTGATGTCATAAGTGCAGTTTCTTCACCGCAAACGAAAGCGCCTGCGCCAAGACGGATTGAAAGGTCAAAATCAAAGCCTGAACCGAAAATGTTTTTACCTAAAAGGCCATATTCTTTAGCCTGGTCGATAGCGATCTGTAAACGTCTAACTGCGATAGGATACTCAGCACGAACGTAAACGTAACCGATTGTTGCACCGATTGCATAACCTGCAATAGCCATTGCTTCGATTAAGCAGTGGGGGTCGCCTTCAAGAACTGAACGGTCCATGAATGCACCGGGGTCGCCTTCGTCAGCGTTACATACAACGTATTTCTGGTCAGCCTTGTTAGGTGCGCAAAGTGCCCACTTTCTGCCTGTGGGGAAACCGCCGCCGCCACGACCGCGGAGACCTGAATCAGAAACAACCTTAATAACTTCATCAGGTGTCATTTCAGTTAAAACTTTACCTAATGCAGCATAACCGTGCAGTGCGATATATTCTTGGATGTTTTCGGGGTCGATAACACCGCAGTTACGAAGAACGATTCTCTTCTGTGTTTTATAGAAAGCGGTATCGGAAAGTGCAACGTTCTTAACGTCAACATCTTCTTCACCTGTGTCAGCGTAAACAAGACGCTCAACGATTCTACCCTTTAAAAGATGCTCTTCTACGATTTCCTTAACATCTTCAGGTGTTACCTGGCTGTAGAAAGTACCTTCGGGATAGATGATAACAACGGGACCAAGTGCGCAAAGACCAAAGCAACCGGTCTGTACGATTTTAACTTCTTCTTTAATACCGTTGGCAGCAAGGTGTGTTTCAAATGCTTCCTGAATCTTTACGCTTCCTGAAGACGTACAACCTGTACCACCACATATAAGTACGTGTGAACGAATCATAATAAATAACCTCCGATATTATTTCTGTGCTGCAATAGTATATTCAGTAACAATATTGCCGCCTTTAAGGTGTTTTTCAACAACTTCTGTTACTTTTTCAGCAGTCATTTTAACATAAGTAACTTTTTCTTTACCTGCTTCAAAAACTTCAACGATAGGCTCAAACTGGCAGATACCAATGCAGCCTGTCTGTGAAACTGCTACCTTTTCTGCTAAACCTTTTTCGTTTACTTCCTCAACGAACTTGTTGAGTACAGGTCTTGCACCTGCTGC
>JAZOMK010000013.1:0-3750 GCA_045653985.1 Clostridia bacterium
CGCTCACCATATGGCGGGTTAGTAAGCAAAATACCTTTTTCGGTTTTCTGAAAAGTGTCCCCCGCTGAAGAAACAGAAAAAGTAATATATTTTTCTACCCCTGCGCGCTTGGCATGATATTTTGCCATATCAACCATTTCAGGATCAATATCAGAAGCAAAAATTTTTATATCTTTATCAACTATATTATTTTTTGCATTTTCCCTTGCATTATCAAAAGCTTTTTTATTAAAGCCTTTAAAATCCTCCGCGACAAAAGTACGGTTCATGCCGGGCGCAATATTTAATGCGCGCATTGCCGCCTCGATGGGCAACGTACCTGAACCGCAGAAAGGATCGCAAAATGCAGTTTGCCCATAAAAGCCTGCAATATCAATTAAGCCTGATGCAAAAGTTTCCCTTAACGGTGCAACGGCATTTTTAACTCTGTAGCCACGTTTATGTAGACCTGTACCTGAGCAATCAAGGGCAACGGTAACTTTATTTGCATGTATATGAACATCAATTGGATATTCTTTGCCCGTTTCAGGAAGCCTGTCCTTTTTATACTTCCTTTGCATAGCCTTGATAATTGCCATTTTAGTAATTTTCTGGGTATCAGGTACGCTCATAAGCTGTGAGCGCGCGCACTTTGCACCAACGTTTATTTTGCCGTCAAAGGCAATAATATCCGCCCAATTTATTTTGGTGATATTATCAAAAAGCTCATCAAATGAGATAGCATCAAAGGACGCGATTTCTTGATACACCCTATCCCCCGCGCGGATATTTACTAAAACAGATGCAAGGGCAGATTCATCACCACAGAAATATACTTTACCCTCGGTAACGCCTGCAACCTCAATGCCCATTCTTTCAAGCTGAAATTTTACGGGTTTTTCCATTGAAAATGGTGTAGTTATAAAGAATTTCATCCTTCAAAACCGCCATTGTGCATCATTTCATAATATTCGTCGCCATCAAATTCTCTTTCGCGCTTTGTTTCGCCACCTAAAGACTCAATAGCATCGCAGATTTCAACGTAATCAATATATGATATACCATCGGCCTTTTCAGCAAGATAAAGGATAGGAAGGCAAGTATCATCGCCATAGAAAGCCATCATGCCTGCAATGATGCCGCGATTTTCCGATTCATTCATAAGCTCGGATAATTTTAAACCAAGCCCTGTAACTTTAGGCTCGCTGTAAACAAGAACGTACATAAGCTTTTCGCGGGTGTCGATATCATATTCTTCATTATATACGCGCAGAATTTCATCCTGCGCGCCTGAATATTTAAGTGCTTCTGCCGCAGCCTGAGCAAGTTCCTCGTTTTCGCTGGTAAGTAAAATATTTATATTTTCCATAACGGGAAGCTTTGAGTTCATATCAGCAAGTACGTTCATAAGCAAAATGCGCTGATCGTCGCTTCTGTCTTCCATAAAAAGATTGTAAACGTCTTTTTCGCAAGAAGGCTCTTCTATAATCTTATCAAGCAGGATATCGGGCACCATGATTTCTTCATCAAGATATGCGCCAAGCATTTTAACAAGTTCAGAAGGCTCAACATCATCAAAATATTTTCTTGCATCTTCTGCCCACTTCTGATAGGCTTCAGGTATAAGCTCTTCGATTTCTTCAGGCTTTTTGCCTTTTTTTAAGAGCTTTTCCGCCCAGCCTTCCATATATTCATTAAATTGAGCATCAAAATCAATCAACTGTTTCATCTTTTTCGTCTCTTCCTAAAAAATTGTATATTATATTTTCCATGTATGGGTAAAATTTAAGTATGTGGCCGTCAGTATTGAAGTAAACGTTTTCATCCTCAACCCTTGCGGCGGCATAAGTTCTTAAAAACAAGTTATTAAGTGGCTGTATTGCGGCACGGCGAAGTTCAAACTCAGTAAAAAAGTCATTTTTTTCAAGGGCATCAATTATCTGCATACCTTTTTTTATACCGCTGAAACGGATATACGAAAGGGCTTCATAAACTTCAGCATTGGTTTTATAGCCTTCACTAATACCTTTAAGTATCTTTTCTTCCCCTGCGCCCTCATACTCATATATAAATGTATGGTTGCACTTGCCTATCTCATTAAGATAATAACTTGCAGGGCCACAGCCGCCCTCTTGCGTAGCAATATTTAGTGCAATCTCTCTTGCGCGCCTTAAATTGCCGATTCTTTCATTGGCAACAGCAAAACCAAAGGCAATTTCCTTATCGTTACTTTCCTTAACGTAAAGCTCGTGATACACCGTATAAGCAACGTCATTATCGTTGATTTCGTTAAGATTAAAGGCAAGCATATGAAGTTCGGCAGGCATATAATCATCAACAAACCTGAAACGCTCAGCATTGCGCTGTACGTATTTTTTATCGCCTGTTTCAATGCCCAGCAGAATGCCTATATTAAGAAGCGAAATAAACACGTTGCCCGTTGCGACCTCATGTTCAACTCTTTTAATGGCTTCATCATATTTTTTAAGGCTGAGAAGTTCGGAAACCTCGCGCATACACAAAGCACATTCAGCACTTAAAAAAGCCTGATCTGATAAATTATTGGGGATATTTGCCTGAACAACGTTATCCTCTTTATCATATTCTTCAAGTTCGTAGTTATTTTTAAGTTCCTTTAAAAACTGCATGGCATCTTTAGCATTTACGCCATCAGGATTATTTTCAAGGCATTTTTCAAGCATTTTGGCACAGCCTTCAGCACAGCCAACACCGCCAAATGCCTCTGCCGTAAGGAAATAAAGCGTATCCATCTTTTGAATTTTGGGGTAAGCGCCAAGCATTGCATAACAATAAGTAAGTGCTGTAGCATGCTCACCGCAAAGATTCAATGCACAGATAAGATCTATAATATTATCAGTATCGGTAGGCTCCATTAAATATGCGCGCAAAAAACAATCAACAGCAGCAGTATAATTGCCGTCGAAAAGATACTTGTTTCCGCGTTTTTTTATTCCTACCGAAATACTTGCCATAAATTAAAGTTCCTTCGCTAAATTTTTAAGTTCTTCTTTTTCAAAAACATATTTTTTGTTGCAGAACCGACAGCAAATTTCAGTATTTTCATCCTCATAAGCAAGTGAAAGCAATTCCTGCTTGCCTAAAGAAATAAGTGCCTGCTCGAAACGCTGACGGGAGCAATCACAGCAATACTGAATATTCACAGTTTCAAGGGGTTTTATACCAACATCCCAGAAATTGTCAAATGCCAATTCTTCAAGGGTAAGGTGGTAATTAAGCTTTTCAAGAAAATTATTCATTGAGTTTATCTTTTTCTCAATATTATCAAGTGCTTCCTTAGTGCAACCGGGCAACGGCAACACCATTACACCGCCTGAGAAAAATTTGCCCTCAAAATAACCTGCATCAAGAAGTGTTGCGGCAGGCTGTTGTTCACTTGTAACAAGATACGCGGCAAAATCGCGGGTAATATCACCCGAAACAAGATTGCACATACCAACGTAAGGCTCTTTGCCTAAAGGATTATCCCTTACAACAGTCATTTGCCCATTATTGCCAACAAGTGCCTGAATTTTAATTTCGCTGGCAGGAATTTCGGCATGTGGGTTATCTGCACAAGCCTTGATGTTGCCCGCATTATCAGCCGTAACAAGCAATTTGCCTGCAGCACCGCCACCGTTTACTATAATAGTAAGTTTTTCCGACTCACTTTTATTTCGCTGACTAAGCATTGCTGATGCAGAAATAAGCCTTGCCAATGCAAAAGAAACGCCATCCGATAAATCAAGCAGT
>JAZOMK010000014.1:0-15665 GCA_045653985.1 Clostridia bacterium
CAAGGCAATTGAAGTTCTTAAGGCAAACGGCGAAGACGCATACGTTATCGGTGAGGTCGTAAAGTCTGAAGAGGGTGTTATCATTGAGTAAGAATATTGCTGTTCTCGTTTCAGGCGGCGGTACAAATCTTCAGAGCCTTATCGACTGTGGAAAAACAGGCATGTTCGGTGACAGTAAAATCACACTTGTCATCGCATCAAAGCCCGGTGTCTATGCACTTGAAAGAGCTGCAAACAATAACATTGCTTCTTCAGTGCTCTGCAGAAAAGATTATGAGAGTATTGCAGCTTATTCAAAAGCTCTTGTTGAAATGCTTAAAGCTGCAGACATCGACCTTGTTGTACTTGCAGGCTTCCTGACAATTATTGATGAACAGGTTTACGAAGCTTATCCCAATGCAATTATAAATATCCATCCCGCACTGATTCCCTCTTTCTGCGGAAAAGGATTTTACGGACTTCATGTTCACGAAGCTGCACTTGAAAAAGGTGTAAAGGTTTCCGGCGCTACAGTTCATTTTGTAACACCTGAATGTGATGCAGGTCCCATTATCCTTCAGAAGTCTGTTGAAGTAAAGCAGGACGACACTCCCGAAACTCTTCAGAAGAGAATCATGGAAGAGGTTGAGTGGAAAATTCTTCCCGAAGCTGTAAAGCTTTTCTGTGAAGACAGACTCACAGTCAAAGACAATAAAGTTTACATAAAAGGAGAGTAAAGCAGAATGAAAGTTTCTACTATTGCAAATGAACTTAATTCTCTTGCATATCATGGCAGAGGTATTATTATCGGTAAAAGTGCCGATGGCAAAAAGGCAATTACCGCATATTTTATTATGGGCAGAAGCGAAAACAGCCGTAACCGCGTTTTTGTTGAAGATGGTGAAGGCATCAGAACTCAGGCTTTTGATGAGTCCAAAATGGTTGATCCGCATTTGATTATTTATGCACCCGTTAGAGTGCTTGGCAACAAGACTATTGTTACAAATGGTGATCAGACAGATACTATTTATGAGCTTATGGACAGACAAATGACCTTTGAACAGGCATTAAGAACACGTGAGTTTGAAGATGATGCACCTAACTACACACCTCGTATTTCAGGTATTATCCGTCTTGAAAACGGCGATATGAATTTTGCAATGTCAATTTTAAAATCAGCAGATGGCGACGGTTCATCATGCCAGAGATACACTTATGCCTACTCAAATCCCTTAAAGGGCAAGGCAAAGTTTATCCATACCTATAAGTGCGATGGTAATCCTCTTCCCAGCTTTGAGGGCGAACCCAAGACACTTGAACTTCCTGATACTGATATTGACACTTTAACAGATATCATCTGGAAGAACTTAAACGCAGACAATAAAGTTTCACTTTTTGTTCGTTATATTGACCTCGCAACAGGTAAATATGATTCAAGAATAGTAAACAAAAATAAGTAAGGAGTGTATTTATATGAAAGATTTTGAATTAAAATACGGTTGTAACCCCAACCAGAAGCCTGCAAAAATATTTATGCACGATGATTCTGACCTTCCCATTGAAATCCTTTGCGGAAGACCGGGTTATATTAACTTTCTCGATGCTTTCAACAGCTGGCAGCTTGTTAAAGAATTAAAGGAAGCTTTAGGCTTACCTGCAGTTACAAGCTTTAAGCACGTTTCGCCAACCTCAGCAGCAGTTGGTGTAAAACTTCCTGAAAAGCTTAAAAAGGCTTGCTTTGTTGATGATATTGAAGGTCTTGATGAATCACCCCTTGCTTGTGCATATGCACGTGCCCGCGGTGCTGACAGAATGTGCTCATTTGGTGATTGGGTAGCACTTTCAGACGTTTGCGACGTTACCACCGCAAAAATGATTAAAAGAGAAATTTCCGATGGTGTTATCGCACCCGGTTATGAGCCTGAAGCTCTTGAAATTTTAAAAACCAAGAGAAACGGCAACTACAATATCGTTAAAATTGATGCAAACTACGTTCCTGATGTTATTGAGCATAAGCAGGTTTTCGGCATCACTTTTGAGCAGGGCAGAAACAACTTTGAAATCAATAAGGAACTTTTACAGAACCTTGTTACAAAGAATAAGGAGCTTCCTGAGGAAGCAGTACGCGACCTTATAATTTCACTTATTACACTTAAATATACACAGTCAAACTCAGTTTGCTTTGCTTATGACGGTCAGGCTATCGGTGTTGGCGCAGGTCAGCAGTCAAGAATCCATTGCACACGTCTTGCAGGCACAAAGGCTGACACTTGGTTCCTCCGTCAGCATGATAAGGTATTAAACCTTCCCTTTAAGGCTGAAATTTCACGTCCTGACAGAGACAACGTAATTGACGGCTACATCAATAAAAATGAAGAAGATGTTTGTGCTGACGGCAACTGGGAAAAATACTTTACAGAAAAGCCCGAACCTTTAACAGATGCAGAAGCAAAAGCATATCTTGCATCTATTGATGGTGTTGCACTTGGTTCAGATGCTTTCTTCCCCTTCAGCGATAATATTGAGCGCGCAAAGAGAAGCGGTGTTAAATATATTGCTGAGCCCGGTGGTTCAATCAGAGATGATCTTGTTATTGAATGTGCAGATAAATACGGTATGGCAATGGCATTTACAGGTATGCGCTTGTTCCATCATTAAGGAGAAATTATGAAGATAATGGTTGTTGGTGGCGGTGGTAGAGAACACGCCATCATAAAAAAACTTAAAGAAAATAAAAACGTAACCGAGATTTTTGCAGTACCCGGCAACGGTGGCATGGCAGAAGATGCTACTTTGGTTGATATCGGTGCAAAGGAAATTGATAAAATTGTTGATTTTGCAGTTAAAAGTCGTATTGATTATGCCGTTGTTGCACCTGATGATCCTCTTGTTTTAGGCGCAGTTGATGCTTTAGAAAAGGAAGGTATCCCTTGCTTTGGCCCTAAAGCTAATGCGGCAATTATCGAAGGCAGTAAGGTTTTTTCAAAAAATCTTATGAAAAAATACAACATTCCTACAGCGCAGTATGAGGTTTTTGATGACGTTGAAAAGGCATTGGAGTATCTTAAAGATGCGCCTATTCCTACAGTTATCAAGGCTGACGGTCTTGCTTTAGGTAAAGGCGTTATTATTGCTATGACACGCCAAGAAGCTATTGATGCTGTTAAAAGCATGATGGAAGATAAGGTTTTTGGTGCAAGCGGTGATAACATCGTAATTGAAGAATTTTTAGAGGGCCCTGAAGTTTCTGTTTTATCTTTTACTGACGGTAACGTGGTTGTACCTATGATTTCTTCAATGGACCATAAGCGCGCCGGTGATAACGATACAGGTCTTAATACAGGCGGTATGGGTACTATTGCACCTAACCCCTATTATACAGAGGATATTGCAAAAGAATGTATGGATAAAATCTTTATTCCAACAATCAATGCAATGAAATCTGAGGGCAGAACCTTTAAGGGATGTCTTTACTTTGGACTTATGCTTACTAAAAACGGACCTAAGGTTATTGAATATAACTGCCGCTTTGGCGATCCTGAAACGCAGGTTGTACTTCCTCTTTTAAAGAGCGACCTTTTAACTGTTATGCAGGCTGTAACAAATGGTGAACTTGATAAGGTTGATGTTAGTTTTATGGATAAAAATGCCTGCTGTGTTATTATGGCATCAAAGGGCTATCCTCAAAGCTATGAAAAAGGCTTTGAAATGAACATTCCTGATGAAATCAAAGATAACGTATACGTTGCAGGCGCAACCTTAAAGGATGGCAAACTTCTTACAAACGGTGGTCGTGTTTTAGGCGCAACTGCAGTAAGCGATACACTTGAAGATGCTATTAAAGATGCTTATAAACTTGTTAAGAAAATTTCCTTTGAAAATGCCTATTATCGCAATGATATAGGCGCAAGGGCATTAAAAGCAAAAGGAGAATAATATGGTTTTCAGAGTTTTTGTAGAAAAGAAAAAAGAACTTGCAAATGAAGCAAAAGGTCTTCTTTCAGAAGCTAATAATTTATTGGGTATTGAGGCATTAAAGGATGTTCGCGTAATCAACCGTTATGATGCTGAAAATATTACCGAAGAACTTTTTAACTATGCTAAAAAGACAGTTTTTTCAGAGCCTCAGCTTGATATCGTAACTGATGATATTTCCTGCGATGGCGCAACTGTTTTTGCAGTTGAATTTTTACCCGGTCAGTTTGACCAGCGTGCTGATTCAGCCGCACAATGTATACAGATTATCTCTCAGGGCGACAGACCGTTAATTAGAACTGCAAAGGTTTATGCACTTTACGGTAATTTAACCGAAAGTGAAATCGCTGAAATCAAAAAGTACGTTATCAACCCTGTTGAAGCAAGGGAAGCAACACTTGATTTACCTGAAACTTTAAAGGTGAATTATGAAATTCCCACAACAGTTAAAACTCTTGATGGCTTTATTAAGCTTGACAGAAGCGGCCTTGAAAACTTCGTTAAGGAATACGGTCTTGCAATGGATGCTGATGATATTCAGTTCTGTCAGGATTATTTCAAGTCCGAAGACCGCGATCCTACCATTACGGAAATCAGAATGATTGATACCTATTGGTCAGACCACTGCCGTCACACAACATTCCTTACAATTATTGATGACGTTAAGTTTGAGGACGAGCTTTTACAGAAGGCATATGATGAGTATATTGAGGTTCGTAAAGACCTTAACCGCACAAAGCCTATCTGCTTAATGGATCTTGCAACTGTTGCAGTTAAGTATCTTAAAAAGAACGGCAAGCTTGATAAACTTGATGAATCAGAAGAAATCAATGCTTGTACAGTTAAAATTGAAGTTGAAGTTGACGGCGTAAAAGAGCCTTGGTTACTTCTCTTTAAAAACGAAACACATAACCATCCTACAGAAATTGAGCCTTTCGGTGGCGCTGCAACTTGTATCGGTGGCGCAATCCGCGATCCGTTGTCAGGTAGAGCATACGTTTACGGTGCAATGCGTGTAACAGGTGCGGCAGATCCCTTAAAGCCTGTTTCAGAAACTATAAAGGGTAAACTTCCTCAGAGAAAAATCGTTACAACTGCTGCTGCAGGTTATTCTTCATATGGTAACCAGATTGGTCTTGCAACAGGCATTGTTGATGAAATCTATCATCCCGGCTACGCTGCAAAACGTATGGAAATTGGTGCTGTTATTGCGGCTGCTCCTCAGGAGAATGTTCGCAGAGAAGTTCCTGCACCCGGCGATGTAGTAATTCTTTTAGGCGGTAGTACAGGCCGTGATGGTTGCGGTGGTGCAACAGGCTCATCAAAATCACATACTGCACAGAGCCTTGAAACTTGCGGTGCTGAAGTACAGAAGGGTAATGCACCTGAAGAAAGAAAACTTCAACGTTTATTCAGAAACAAAGAAGCAACACAGATGATTAAGCGTTGTAATGACTTTGGCGCAGGCGGTGTTTCTGTTGCTCTCGGTGAACTTGCTGATGGTCTTGAAATCGACCTTAACGCAGTTCCTAAAAAATATGATGGCCTTGACGGTACTGAACTTGCTATAAGTGAATCACAGGAACGTATGGCTGTTGTTATTGAAAAAGAAAATATTGATAAGTTCCTTGCTTTAGCAAAGGAAGAGAACCTTCAGGCATGCCCCGTTGCAGTTATTAAGGAAGAACCTCGCCTTGTTATGAATTGGAACGGAAATAAGATTGTTGATATCAGTCGCGAATTCCTTAACTCAAACGGTGCTGAAAAGCATATTACCGTTACACCCAATAAGCCTCAGCTTAAAAATAAAGAAATTAAGGCAAGCTTTACCGAAAACTATTTTGATATTGCATCAGACCTTAATATGTGTTCAAAACGCGGTCTTTCTGAGCGCTTTGACTCAACAATCGGTGCCGGTACAGTACTTATGCCCTTTGGTGGTAAGAATCAGTTGACACCCATTCAGGCAATGGTACAGAAGATTTCTGTTGAAAAGAAGCATACTGATGATTGCTCATTTATGGCTTGGGGTTATAATCCCTTTATTACTGAGCAAAGCCCCTATCATGGCGCATATACTGCTGTTGTTGAATCAGTTGCAAAACTTATCGCAACAGGTGCTTCCTTTGAAGACGTTTACCTTACATTCCAGGAATATTTTGAACATCCCGGTAAGGACGGCAAGCGTTGGGGCAAGCCTTTAGCCGCACTTTTAGGTGCATTTAAGGCACAGAAGGAATTGGGCATCGGCTCAATCGGTGGTAAGGACTCCATGTCAGGCTCATTTGAAGATCTTGACGTTCCTCCCACACTTGTTTCATTTGCTGTTACAACAGGCAAGGTTCAGGAAGTTATTTCGCCTGAATTTAAAAAGGCAGGCAACAAGGTTTATGCAATCTATCCCGAATATGATGAAAACGGTCTCCCCGTAACTGCATCATTGATTGCAACCTTCAATAAAGTTACCGCACTTATGCGTGCAGGCAAGATTCTTTCCTGCTATACAGTAGGCATGGGCGGTATTGGTGAAGCTGTTATGAAGATGTGCTTCGGTAACTCAATCGGCTTTAAGTATGATGATAATATGTGCCCCAAGTGTATGTTTAAGTACAATTACGGTGCATTCGTATTTGAAGCAACTGAGGAAGTTAAAGATGCACGCCTTGTAGGTTTAACTCAAAATGAAGAAGTTATTGAATATAAGGATGAAAAAATCTCCCTTAACAAACTTCTTACAGCATATGAAGATAAGCTTGAAAGCGTATACAGCTGTAATATTGATCAGGGCGACAAGAAAATTGAGAATTTTGAATTTAAGGCAACAAGCTATCCTGCACCTGCAGTAAAAGTTGCAAAACCCAAAATTCTTATTCCTGCTTTCCCCGGCACAAACTGTGAATTTGATTCAGCTAAGGCTGTTCGTGATGCAGGTGCTGAACCTGAAATTATCGTTATAAACAACCTTTCTTCTGATGGAATTCAAAGAAGTGTTGATACCTTTGCTAAAAAACTTAAAGATGCACAGATGATATTCATCCCCGGTGGCTTCTCAGGCGGTGATGAACCTGATGGAAGCGGTAAATTTATTACTGCATTCTTCAGAAACGGCGCTATCAAAGAGGGTGTAAGAGATCTTCTTGATAATCGTGATGGTCTTATGTGCGGTATTTGTAACGGTTTCCAGGCTTTAATCAAATTAGGCCTTGTACCTTACGGCAAGATTATTGATACTGATGAAACTTGCCCCACACTTACCTTTAATACTATCGCACGCCACCAGTCCCGCATTGTAAGAACACGTATTGCATCAAATAAATCACCTTGGTTATCACTTATGAACGTAGGCGATATTGTAAACGTTCCTATTTCACATGGTGAAGGTAGATTCCTTGCTGATTCCAAACTTATCGAACAGCTTAAGGCAAATGGTCAGATTGCAACACAGTATGTTGATTTAGATGGCAATGCTACAAGCGATATTCACTTTAACCCCAACGATTCTATGTGCGCTATCGAAGGTATTACTTCACCTGATGGCAGAGTTTTTGGTAAGATGGGACACTCAGAACGTATCGGAAGCGGACTTTATAAGAACGTTGAAGGTAACTATGATATCCGTATGTTTGAAGCAGCGGTAAAATATTTTAAGTAAGGGTGATATAAATGGAATATAAATCCGATATTGAAATCGCACAATCTTGCGAAATGAAACACATCAGCGAAATTGCAAAAACAGCACACGTTGATGAAAAGTATATTGAACAATATGGCAGATATAAAGCCAAAATCGACCTTTCGTTATTAGAAGAAACTGACAGAAAAGACGGTAAACTTATTCTTGTTACCGCAATTACACCAACACCTGCAGGCGAAGGCAAGACCACCACTACAATCGGTCTTGCCGATGGCCTTAAAAGAATTGGCAAAGATGTAACTGTTGCACTTCGTGAGCCTTCATTAGGTCCCGTTTTCGGTGTTAAAGGCGGTGCCGCAGGCGGTGGATATGCTCAGGTTGTACCTATGGAGGATATTAACCTTCATTTTACCGGAGATTTCCACGCAATAGGTGCTGCAAATAACCTTCTTGCCGCAATGCTTGATAACCACATTCAACAGGGCAACCAACTTGGTATTGACGTAAGAAAAATCACTTGGAAACGCTGTGTTGATATGAATGACCGCCAACTTCGTTTTGTTGTTGATGGTATGGGCGGCAAAGCCAATGGCGTACCAAGAGAAGACGGCTTCGACATTACCGTTGCTTCCGAAATTATGGCTATCCTTTGCCTTTCAAATTCAATTACTGATTTGAAGGAAAGACTTTCAAGAATTATCGTAGGCTATACCTATGATGATAAGCCCGTTACTTGCGGTGAACTTAAAGCTCAAGGCGCAATGTGCGCACTTTTAAAGGATGCTATTAAGCCAAACCTTGTGCAGACTTTAGAAGGTACACCTGCATTTGTTCATGGCGGACCTTTTGCAAATATCGCACACGGCTGCAACTCAGTTATGGCAACCAAGCTTGCACTTAAAATGGGTGATTATACTATTACTGAAGCAGGCTTCGGTGCTGATTTAGGTGCTGAAAAATTCCTTGATATTAAGTGCCGTATGGCAGGTCTTGTACCTGATGCAGTTGTAGTTGTTGCAACTGTACGCGCACTTAAAATGCACGGCGGCAGGGCAAAAACTGAAC
The DNA here is from genome assembly GCA_045653985.1 of Clostridia bacterium. Classification (GTDB taxonomy): domain Bacteria; phylum Bacillota; class Clostridia; order Christensenellales; family QALW01; genus UMGS1322. Next base: position 8,654 of record JAZOMK010000014.1, read on the forward strand.
TTAATTTTGAAGATATCGAGGCTCTTGAAAAGGGCATACCAAACCTTCTTCGTCATGTTTCAAACATTAAAAACGTATATAAATTACCTTGCGTTGTTGCTGTTAACCGTTTCCCCACAGATACTGATAATGAAATTGATTTCATCATCAAAAAGTGTAAGGAATTGGGCGTAAACACAGTTCTTTCTACCGTTTGGGCAGAAGGCGGCAAGGGGGGCGAAGAATTGGCTAAAGAGGTTGTTCGTCTTTGCGAAGAAGAAAAGGGCGATTTCACCTTCTCTTATGAGCTTGATTCTACAATCGAAGAAAAAATTGAAGCAATCGTTAAAAAAGTTTATGGTGGAAACGGCATCACGATTATGCCCAATGCAAAAAAACAGATTGCTCAGTTAACTGAACTTGGCTTTGATAAACTTCCCGTATGTATTGCAAAAACACAGTACAGCTTCTCTGATGATCCCACCAAACTTGGTGCACCTGAAAACTTTACCGTTACAATTAAAAACGTAAAAGTTTCAGCCGGTGCAGGCTTCATCGTTGTACTTACAGGCGATATTTTAACAATGCCCGGTCTTCCAAAATCACCTGCAGCTGAACGTATCGACGTTGATGCAACAGGTAAGATTACAGGTTTGTTCTAACTAATGAAGGTTTTGCTTATATTTAAGTAAAACCTTTAACTTTTTTCCAAGGAGATAGGAGATATGGAAAATAAATATATACTTGAATTAAAAAAGCAATACCCTGACAGAAATAAGGTAATTAATGAGATTATAAACCTTAATGCAATTTTAAACCTGCCAAAAGGCACGGAACATTTTATGAGCGACCTTCATGGTGAATATGAGGCATATCAGCACATACGCAAAAATGCTTCGGGTGTTATAAGAAGAAAAATTGAACAGCTTTTTTCAAAAACAGTTACGTCAAAGGAAAGAGCAGAACTTGCAACGCTTATATATTATCCGGAAGAAAAATTAAACGAGCTTATTCTTAATGAAAATGACGATTGGTATAATATAACTCTTGTAAGACTTCTTGACATCTGTCGTCTTGTCAGTAGTAAATATACGCGCTCAAAAGTAAGAAAGTATCTTAAAAAGACTGCAAGTGGCTTTGATTATATTATTGATGAACTTCTCAATAACGATTATGATGTAAAAAACAAGGAAAAGTATTATGAAAATATTATAAAAACTATAATTGATATTGGTGCAGCACCGCAGTTTATTGTTGCGGTATGTTCCGCAATAAAAAGTCTTGTGATTGACCATCTTCATATTGTAGGCGATATTTTTGATAGGGGACCACGTGCGGATATTATTATGGAAGAGCTTATGAAGGAAAACTCCCTTGATATTCAATGGGGAAACCACGATATGCTTTGGCTTGGTGCGGCATCAGGTTCAAGAACATGTATTGCCACGGTTTTAAACAACTCAATTACATATAAAAATCTTGATGTTGTTGAAATTGGCTACGGAATTTCTTTAAGACCACTTACTTTATTTGCACAGGAAGTTTATAAAAATTCAGATGTGTCGGCTTATATGCCTAAGGGAACTTCTGAGGGGGATATATATTACAGCGACGATGATGTTTTGATAGCACGTATGCATAAAGCAATAAGCGTTATTCAGTTTAAACTTGAAGGGCAAACTGTTATAAGAAACCCCAAGTTTAATATGGCTGATAGACTTTTTCTTGATAGAATTGATAAAAAATCAGGCACGGTAACTATTGATAACAGAAAATATAGTCTCAAAGATACTGATTTTCCTACAATCGAATCTATCAGACCTTATGAATTAACAGCGGAAGAAACGGATGTTATGAAGTACCTTAAAAACGCTTTTATGCGTTCTGAAAAACTTCAACGGCATGCGGGCTTTTTATTTGAAAAAGGCGAGATGTACACAATTTTTAATGAGAATCTTTTGTTTCACGGTTGCGTACCTTTAAATAGTGATGGCTCATTTATGGAACTTCAAGCAGGTGAAAATAAAAAGGGAAGAGCGTTGTTAGATTTTTTTGATATGAAAGTGCGTCAAGGATATTTCTTACCTGATGGTTCAAAAGAAAAGCAACGTTGTAAAGATATTATGTGGTTTCTTTGGTGTGGTAAAGATTCACCATTATGTGGCAGAAAGAAAATGGCAACCTTTGAACGTTTGCTGATTGATGATAATGAAACATGGATTGAAACAAAAAATGCGTACTATTCGTTTTATGAGAATGAAGATACTGTAAAAGCGATTTTTGAAGAATTTGGGCTTGATAATAAAAAATCCCACGTTATAAACGGACATATTCCGGTTCGTTCCAATATGGGTGAATTGCCTATTAAAGCCGGGGGGCGCATAATAGTTATTGATGGAGGCTTTTGCAAGGCTTACAGAAATACAACAGGTATTGCAGGGTACACTCTTATCTTTAATGCACAAGGTATGCGCATATCTGCACATGAGGCTTTTTGTGGGAAGAATAACGCAATAAAGAATAATATTGATATAGTTTCTGATACAGTTGTTTTCGAATATGCCAACGATAGTATTTTGGTTAAAGATACTGATACGGGTAAAGAAATTTCAGAGAGAATAAATGACTTGACTGTGCTTTTAAAGGAATATGAAACGGGAAGAATCAAGGAAAAAAAGACTTGAAATTTGAATTTAAGTGATGTATAATATTCTTCGGTAATTGGAGGTATATATGGCAAAAATAAACCGAGGTTATATGCTTAAACTTTCCGAGATGGATGAAGAGGATGCTTTTGACCCATGGGAGCTTTCCCCTGAAGAACTTTTTACTCTTGATACTGATGCGCATCAGAAGTTTGTTGACGAGTATAAAGCATATTATGATGATATAAAAACAAGCAGTAAATTACATAAGGAGGATTGGTAAAATGTATAAGAAAATGAGATTCCCGGGTTTTAGAAAAAAAGCCCTTACGTTAAGCTATGACGATGCTGTTGAGCAGGACATCCGCTTAATCGAGATAATGAAAAAGAATGGTATAAAAGGCACTTTTAACCTTAATTCAGGTCTTTTTGCCGCTGAAGGTACTGTTTATCCTGAAGGTCAGGTTCACAGAAGAATGACTAAAAAACAGGCATATGATTTATATCTTTCAAACGATATGGAGGTTGCCGTTCACGCATATACGCATCCGCGTCTTGAGGCAATGTCGCCTGTTGAAATTACAACTGAGGTTTTAAAAGATAGGGAAGATATTGAAAAAGAAACAGGCAAAATTACTCGTGGTATGGCATATCCTTTTGGTACAACAAACCAGGAAGTTGTTGATTGCCTTAAAGCCTGCGGTATTTTATATGCACGTACCGTTCAATCATCAATGAATTTCTATATAGCTGAAGATTGGCTTCGTCTTCCCGCTACCTGTCACCACAGAAATCCTGAGTTAATGAACCTTGCAAAACAGTTCGTTGAATATGCAGTAACAACTGAGCCCGGTCTTTTTTATCTCTGGGGTCACAGCTATGAGTTTGAAAGTGCTGATAACTGGAACGTTATTGAAGAATTCTGTGAGTTTATGGGCAATCGTGAGGAAATCTGGTATGCAACGAATATCGAGATTTTTGAGTATATTGAAGCCTTTAAAAAATTGCAAAGTTCAGTTGATGGCAAAATGGTTTATAACCCCACAAATACTGAGTTGTTCTTTGAGGTCAGAAACAAAACTTACAGCATTTTGCCGGGCGAAAAATTATATATAGAAGTTTAATTGTTGAGTGTCGAAAATCCACGGATTTTCGACACTCTTTTTCTATTCATAAGTTGTTAATATATTGACAAAGAATACATTATATGATATTATATATACTAAGCGTAGATATGTAAATTTATTGGTAATATATGTAAAAAAATATAAGGAGAAAAGTTATGAAAATTCCTTTTTCACCACCGGATATTTCCGAACTTGAAGTTAATGAAGTAACTGAAGTTTTGCGTTCAGGCTGGATAACAACAGGCCCGAAAACAAAGAAGCTTGAACAGTTGATTAAAGAATATACTTGTGCTGACGGCGCCGTTTGTCTTAACTCACAAACTGCTTGCGCTGAAATGGCTTTAAGGCTTATGGGCATAGGTGAAGGTGATGAGGTTATCACAAGCGCTTACACATATACTGCAAGCGCATCTGTAATTTGCCACGTAGGCGCAAAGCTTGTACTTGTTGATACGCAAAAAGATAGCCTTCAAATGGATTATGATGCTCTTGAAAAGGCAATCAACGAGAATACAAAGGCAATTATTCCCGTTGATATTGCAGGTATCCCTTGTGATTATGATCGTATTTTTAAAATTGTTGAAAGCAAAAAGGATATTTTTAAACCTAATTCCGATTTGCAAAAAGCACTTGGCAGAGTTGCAGTTATGGCTGATACCGCACACGCCTTTGGTGCAAGTTATAACGAAAAAATGATAGGTAGCGTTGCAGACTTTTCTTCCTTCTCATTCCATGCGGTTAAGAATCTTACAACTGCTGAGGGTGGCGCATTAACGTGGCGCACCATTGATGGTATTGATAATCAGGAAATCTATAAGCGCCTTCAACTTTTTTCACTTCATGGTCAGTCAAAGGACGCTCTTGCAAAAACACAGCTTGGCGCTTGGGAGTATGATATCATCGGCACTTGGTATAAATGCAATATGACTGACGTTATGGCTGGTATGGGGCTTGCGCAGCTTCAGCGCTATCCTGATATGCTTGCACGCAGAAAAGAAATTATCGAAAAGTTTGATAATGCTTTCAGACCTCTTGGCGTAAAAACACTTGAGCATTATACTGATAATCACGTTTCATCAGGGCATCTTTATCTTACGCGTATCCCCGGTATAACCGCTGAGCAACGTAATGAAATAATTATTAAAATGGCAGAAGAGGGAATTTCCTGTAACGTTCACTATAAACCCCTTCCAATGCATACGGCATATAAGAATTTAGGCTTTGATATTAAAGATTACCCCAACGCCTATGACAATTTCGCTAACGAAATCTCATTGCCCTTGCATACCTGCCTGACAGATGAGCAAGTGGATTATATTATTGAGAAGTATAGTAAAATTGTTGGTGAATACATATGATGATAAAAAAATGGGAAAAACTTCCCGAAAATATGCAGATTCCCGAAATCAGGGAATACTACGATATTTTGAGAAAACGAAACGGCAGCTTGTTTTTTAAACGCGTATTTGACATAGTTGTTTCGCTTATAATGCTTATTGCACTTTCTCCCGTATTTTTAATTCTTGCAATTTGTATTAAAATTGACTCTAATGGACCTGTTTTTTATCGTCAGGTACGTATTACACAGTACGGCAAAGAGTTTAGAATTTTTAAATTCAGAACAATGGTTCAGAATGCTGACAAAATTGGTACTCAAGTTACTGTAAAAGGAGATTCTCGCGTAACTAAAGTCGGCAAGTTTATAAGAAAATGCCGTCTTGATGAAATTTGTCAGCTAATTGACGTCTTCAGGGGTACAATGACTTTTGTGGGTACTCGTCCCGAAGTTCCTAAATATGTGAACGAATATACTCCTGAAATGATGGCAACTCTTCTTCTCCCTGCTGGAGTTACAAGCGAAGCAAGTATTTTTTATAAAGACGAAGAAAAATTACTTGATGGCGCACAAGATCCCGACAAAGTTTATATTGATAAAGTTCTTCCTGACAAAATGAAATATAACCTCGCCTCAATCAAGAAGTTCAGCTTCTGGGGCGATATTGCAATTATGTTCAAAACTGTCGGTGCGGTGATTGGGAAGGAATAAAATTATAAAAAAACGAATTAAAAAAGGACAATATAATGGGAAAGAAAATTTTGATTGTATGTACAACAGATTCTATGATATCTAATTTTTTAGTTCCACATATAAAAGATTTAGAAGAAAAAGGACATACAGTTGAATGTGCTTGTTCTGAAACCGGGAACTTTTTTTGTGATTTGAAAGAAAAGCATGGTATAAAAATTCACAAAATAAATTTTGAACGAAGTCCGTATAATACGAAAAATTTTAGTGCTTATAAGAGCTTGTTGAATTTGGTAAATGAAAATAAATACGATGTAATTTTTTGTCATGAACCTATAGGTGGTGTAATGGGAAGACTTGTAGGTAAAAAGTGCGGATGTGCCGTGATTTATATGGCACATGGTTTTCATTTTTATAAGGGAGCACCACTGATAAATAAATTGTTGTATTATACAGTGGAATGGTTTTTGTCAAGGTATACAGATGCGTTGATTACGATTAACGAGGAAGATTATGAGGCATCAAAAAAATTAAAGGCGAAGTCAGTTTATAAGATAAACGGGATAGGTGTTGATACAAGAAAGTTTTTCCAAATAGAGAGATGTAATAAATTAAAAGATGAATTAGGTATTGATGAAGATTGTTTAATGTTGCTGTCTGTCGGTGAACTGAGTGATAGAAAAAATCACAAAGTAATTATAAAAGCGTTACATAAATTGAGAGATACTCATTTTCATTATGTCATTGTTGGTGAGGGCGTGCTTTTGAAAAAATTAAAAAAATTAGTTAAAAAATATAACCTAAGTTCGCAAGTTCACTTGTTAGGCTATCGTACGGACATACAAGAATTATGTAGCTCTTCGGATATTTTTGTGTTTCCGTCATATCAAGAGGGCTTGTCTGTGGCTTTGATGGAGGCTATGGGATGCGCAAAACCTATAATTGCATCTAATATTAGGGGTAATATTGACCTTATTGAAGAAAACAAAGGTGGTTTCTTATGTGCGCCCGATGATGCTTCCGGTTTTGCTGAGGCAATAAATAAAGTTGCCGCAGATGAGAAAATAAGAAATGATATGGGTGAATATAACAGAGAAAATGTGAAGAAATTTGATATTTCGATTGTAAAAGAAGAAATGGAAAAAATATATTCGGAAGTATTTAACTGATTGGGAGTTTTTTGATGAAAATAACGTTTTTTATAGGTAGTATGGCTGGCGGCGGTGCAGAGCGTG
>JAZOMK010000015.1:0-2564 GCA_045653985.1 Clostridia bacterium
CATATGTCCAACCGCAAGCATCACAAACGTATTTCATAATAAATTCTCCTTTAAATTAAAATTCTGTTTTCCACAAGCCGTGGAGATTGCAGTAAGCATAAACTGCAATGGGTTTTTCATCACTTAAAGCAAAGGTTACAACCGGTGCTTCGTTTACACAAAGGCATTTGCGCTGACCGCCTTTATCAGTCTGAAGATATACCCATGAAATATTGTGTTCTTCGCTCATTGGGTGAAGAACTGAGCCTACCTCAACCTTAACAATGTTGCCTTCTACTGTTGCAACGGGCACGTGCTTTTCAAGGCTTGCCTCTTTTACCCCAGCCTCAAGTTTAGTCATTTTCTGTCCGCAGCACATAAGCGGTACACCTGCATTATGGATAATACCAACAATATTTCCGCAATGCTCACAAATAAAGAATTTAGTTTCACACATAATTTTATCTCCTTTTGTTCAATATTTTCTGTTTTAATTTAATTTGAAGTTTGTGCTCTATTTTTTAGAGAACATACTTTTATCCACGCTACACATTGGGCAACCATCAAGATCTTCAAACTTAGTACCCGGTGCAATGTCATTTTCAGGATCGCCCTTTTCTTCATCATAAACGTATCCGCAAGCGTTGCAAACATATTTGCCCGCAGATGCTTTTTCAGTATCAACTATCTTTTCAAAATCATCCTTACCATGTTTGCATAACGGACAGATAAAATCATCAGGCATATTTTCGCCTTCATAGATATAACCGCATATTTTGCAAACGTAACCGCTTTTTCCCTTTGTCTGTGGCTTAGGCTTAACATTGGCATGGTAATAAGCATATGTCATAGTATCTCTATCGGAAATCGCTCTCATTTCATCAACTGTGCATATGAACATACCATGTGTATCAAGATCAACATACTGTTCAACTTTAAGGGACATAAAGGCATTTATATATCTTGGCAAGAAAGCCAGGCCGTTATCGGAATGTAACACTTCAAAGCCATCAAACTTATCGGTATTTCTGCCACTCTTAAAGCCGAAACGTTCAAATACCGAGAACGGTGCATCAACACTTAAACAGTTTATATTCATTTTACCCGTCTGCTTTATAACGTGGTGTGAATAGTTTTCCTTATTGATTGTAACTGAAATTCTGTTAGGTGTGCTTGTAACCTGGCTAACGGTATTTACAATTAAGCCGTTATCCTTTTTGCCGTCAAAGGATGTTACAACGTAAAGTCCGTAACCTATCTTAAAAAGAGCCGTCATATCATTTTTGTTGGCAGTTTCATCTTTTTGTGCAAGATATTCCATCGAAAGTTCGTCAGCCAATTTTTCAAGTTGCTCAGAACTTTCTTTGTTTAAAGCTGAAAGGATTTTTACAGTATTATCGGCATAAGTGATATTTTTTGAATTTTCAAGCATACCCTTCATAACCTTTGTTGCCATAGGCGCCCATGAACCGTTTTCAATAAACGCGATGGTACGGTTCTGGTAATTGCGCTCGGTAAGATGGTCAATAAAGGTGCGCATAAAGGGGAAAATATCAGCATTATAAGTTGTTGTCGCAAGTACAAGTTTATTGTATCTGAAAGCATCTTCAACAGCTTCAGCCATATCACACCTTGCAAGGTCGTTTACAACAACTTTGGGGCATCCCTTATTTCTAAGTTTTTCGGCTAACTGCATAACCGCCTTTTTGGTGTTGCCGTAAACTGAAGTGTAGGCAATAACAACGCCTTCCTCCTCAGGCTGATAACTTGACCATATATTATAAAGGTTAATGTAATAGCCTAAATTTTCAGTTAAAACAGGGCCATGAAGGGGACAGATTTTTTCAATATCAAGAGTGCTTGCCTTTTGAAGAAGATTTTGCACCTGTGTTCCATACTTACCAACGATGCCTATATAATATCTTCTTGCCTCACAAGCCCAATCCTCCTGAGCATCAAGTGCGCCGAACTTACCAAAGCCATCAGCAGAGAAAAGCACTTTATCAACATCATCATAAGTTACAATAACTTCAGGCCAATGTACCATTGGTGCAGTAATAAAGGTTAAAGTATGCTTACCTAAAGCAAGAGTTGAATTTTCTTTAACAATAATCTGCTTTTCGGCAAAATCAGTACCAAAGAAATTCTGCATCATCTTAAATGCTTTATCAGATGCAACGATTTTGGCATCAGGATAAGTTTTCGTAAAGTTTAAAACGTTTGCCGAATGGTCAGGCTCCATGTGCTGAACTACAAGATAATCAGGTGTTCTGCCATTAAGTGCATTTTGCAGATTATCAAGCCATTGATGGGTAAAGTTCTGATCAACCGTATCCATTACAGCTATTTTTTCATCCATAATAAGGTATGAATTATATGCCATACCATTAGGCACAATGTATTGACCTTCAAACAAATCAATTTCGTGGTCATTTACGCCAATATAAATAATATCGTTTGTTATTTTCATTAAAATCACCTCCATAATATTTTACCACATTTATAGAATTATTCAAGTATTTTTCCATCAGTTGATATAGTTATTACTTGCCAAGGGATGAATTTTCCGCTTTTTTGTAATGCTG
>JAZOMK010000016.1:0-7255 GCA_045653985.1 Clostridia bacterium
AGTTTTTACGCGATAAACACCCTCGAACTTACAGAGTGTAAAAAGCTTGAAAATCAGGGGCGCAAAGGTTAATCGTGAGGGAGTTTACAAGATGGTAAATGACCGAAACGATTATACCGTATGCAACCCGCAGTTTCAAGAGTTTTTACGCTCTGTTATCCTAAAAGGACGTCGCTCACAAGCATCAAGCAAAACCCAACCAATAAAGCATAGGTTGCACCGCGCTGGTTGCCGTTTATATGGGTTTCGGGTATCATTTCATCGGATATAACGTAAAGCATAGTACCGCCTGCAAAAGCAAGGGCAAAGGGCAAAATAAAGGATGCAACGCTTACTGCAAAATAGCCTAAAAGTGTACCAACGATTTCAATTACACCGGTAAGGGCGGCAATAAAAAAGGTTCTTTTTGCAGAAACGCCCGTTGCAAGCATGGGTCCGATAATAACCATACCTTCGGGGATATTCTGCAACGCAATACCGCCTGCAATCATCATTGCATGGGCATCATTGCCTGAACCAAAGCCAACACCTGCAGCAATACCTTCGGGCAAATTATGTATTGCTATAGCAGTAACGAACAACAACACCTTTGAAAGTGCCTGATTGTTGTGGTCCTCCTTTTCAACACCGGCAATTTTATGTAAGTGCGGCACAAGCTTATCAATAAGATTCAGCGCCACAGCACCTGTAAAAATACCTGCAACAGTAATTAAAAGTGCCCATTCTCCGCCATATTCAAGAGATGGCAAAATCAAACCCAACACCGCCGCCGCAAGCATAACGCCTGATGCAAATGAAAGTACGATATCAGAAAACTTCTGCGACGTTTTCCTAAAAACAAAGCCTATTAGCGCGCCAATTATGGTAGCACCGCCAACACCTAAAGAAGTAAGTAAAACAAGTTTCATAAAAAGCTCACCTTATATATTTTGTTTATATAATTGTATCATATTTTTATTTTTGTTACAAGAAAAAAGGGCAACAAATGCCCTTTGTTATTTACTAAAATCTCCTCATTATACTTTCTATTCCGTCTACCACGCGCCCGGTATCTGTAATTAAAACAACACCATTTAGGCTTGAATCATATTTACCTAACCACACCATAGGATACCATTCACCACTAATTTCTATAAAGGATATAGGAAGCGATATTGTATCAATATCCTCTGAACCCTCGATAGTAATTTGTATCTTTGTGAAGTACCCATCACCAACCTCGTCGGCATCAATATCGTAGTTTACTTCTAAAACTTCTTTGATGTTTTTTAAATCTCTGCCTTCAATTTCTTCATCCATAAGGATTTTTGTTGAAATTCTAAAATCACTACCATAAACTGTATCAATTAGTTTTTCAATGTCATCCCAAGCATCAGCAAGTTCATCTGAAAGATCTTCCGCAGTTATATTATGTGTGTCCTTAAACTTATCCCAACACTTTTCAGGTGCAAGCTTTTCAACCGCCTCAAATTCCCCGGCAATTATATCCTCAATATTATTGATGGCACTTTGGTAAGGCTTTCTGCCTAAAAATACAATAAGTAACGTAGCCACTAACGCAATAATCAAAATAACGCCGATTGTAACTTTTGCCGCCCTTTTCTTACTTTTCTTTTCAGGCGCAACCGGAGTATAAAAATCCTGATTACCTTGCGGTGTATAATATTGTTGTTGAGTTTCTGCCTTTGAAATAAATTCATTTGAACCGCAGTTGGTGCAAAACCTCGCATCATCTTCAAAACTCGTTCCGCATTTTGCACATGTTTTACTCATCGTTTTTCCTCCTTACGTTAATAACATTTACAGTATATCATTATTATATTCAAATGTCAATACGCATCAAAAAAAAGCAACCGATTACTCGGTTGCTTTAACTTTAAACTTAACCTACGATGAAGCTTACTCTATAGCCTTTTACTGTTTTGCCGTCTTTTTCGATTGTTGTTTCGTTATATGAAATAGGATACCATTCACCATCAATCTTTATAACGGCATCTTTGTCTGTGCTGATTGAAATATATTCAGAACCTTCCTGAGTATATTTCATTGTAAGATCATAAGCCGCTTCAACTGTATCAGCATCGATATCATATGTTTCTTCAATGTAGTCAGCCATCTTTGATAATACTTTTTCTTCGATTTCTTCTTCTCTGAGAACTTCTATAGAAACGTCAAAATCATCGCCATACTTTTCTTTTAAATCCTCAAGATCGTCTTCGGCGTTTTCTTGTGCTTCTTCTAATTTATCATCAATAGAAACATCATACTTATCTTCATACCATTCCCAATATGCTTCAGGTGCAAGATCTTTATAATCGCTATAATCACCTAAACGAGCATCTGCAATAATATCAAGAACATTCTGATAAGGCTTGCCACCAAATAATACAACAGCCAATACAACAACTAAAGCAACTGCAACAACTGCACCGATAATGCCGAAAAGTTTTTTGTTACCTTTCTTTGCTTTAGGTGCTGCATAATAATTCTGCTGTACATCATTTGAAACAAATTCATTTGAACCGCAATTAGTGCAAAACATTGTATCATCTTCAAAGCTTGCGCCACATCTTTTACAAATTTTACTCATTTTTATTTCCTCCGAAATTTATTTATGACAAATAGAATGATACTGAATCATAATCACTTGAAATATTAACAGGATACCAAGTACCGTCAATCTTTATAACGTCAATATTTTTTGATGATACGTATATTGCATCTTCGCCCTCTATTGTCATTTCAATAATTACTTCATATGCTGCAGTTACTTCTTCAGCATCAATCTTGTAAGTATCTTCAATATATTCAGCAACATCTTCTAAGTCATCTTCTTCAAGTTCTTTATCCATAAGAACCTTGTAGGAAACTTCGTAATCTGAACCATACTCTTTTTTCAAGCTCTTATTGTTTGATTTCCATGACTTTTCAATAGAATCTTGCAAATCGTCAATATCAATGTCCTTTTTGTCAAAAACTTTTTCAGGTGCAAGATCTTCTGCAACCTCAACATCGCCCTCATAGTTTGCCGCAAACCAATTATCAATAGCACTCTGATATGATTTACCGCCTAACAATACGATAAGCAAAATTACTACTACAACAGCTGCTGCAGCAATTCCGATAATACCGAAAAGCTTTTTATTTGCTTTTTTTGCAACAGGCTGTGCATAATAGTTCTGCTGGGGTGCGCCGTTTGAAACCAAATCATTTGAGCCGCAGTTTGTGCAAAATCTTGTATCATCTTCAAAAGCTGCGCCACATTGTCTACATACTTTACTCATTTTTATAATTCCTCCATTAAATTATTTGTCATTATCATAACACTATTGTCGGTATTTGTCAATATACAACTTTTACACATTTAACATAAAATTAACACAAAAAGCTTTCAGATTTAACTTTATCGTCTTATACTTTTAATATCACGTAAAAGGAGATAAAATATGAACTTACAAAATGTATTAGAGCTTATAGGGGGCCTTGCATTATTCCTTTACGGTATGAATGCAATGGGCAACGCCTTAGAAAAAAGCGCAGGCAATAAGTTAAAAACTTTCCTCGCACAAGCAACCTCAAACCCAATAAAAGGCTTTTTGTTAGGTCTTATCGTTACGGTGGTAATTCAATCATCATCAGCAACAACGGTTATGGTCGTAGGTTTTGTAAACTCAGGGCTTATGACTCTTTTGCAATCAGTTGGCGTAATTTTAGGTGCTAACTTAGGTACAAGTATCACCGCGTGGATTCTTTCACTTGAAAGCATTGATGGCGGTATGTGGTATATGCAAATGTTTAAGCCCGATACCTTTGTGCCTATCCTTGCAATAATCGGTGTTATTCTTTTTGCTTTCCAAAAAAATGCAAAGCGTAAAGATATAGGCATGATTTTACTTGGCTTTGCAATCCTGATGTTTGGTATGGATGCAATGTCCGGCGCAGTTGGTGGTTTAAAGGACGAGCAGTGGTTCGCTGACTTATTCCTTATGTTTGAAAACCCCTTCTTAGGTGTTATTGCCGGTGCTTTGCTTACCGCTGTAATACAATCATCCTCTGCCTCAGTTGGTATACTTCAGGCATTAAGTGCAACGGGGCAAGTAAACTTTGCTTCTGCCCTGCCGATAATTATGGGCCAGAACATCGGTACTTGTGTAACAGCACTTATTTCATCAGTCGGCACAGGTAAAAATGCACGCCGTGCCGCAATTATACATTTGCTTTTTAATACTTTAGGTACTGTTATTTTATTGCCCATATTCTATCTTATTCATCACTTTGCAAACTTTGCATTTATGGCATTGCCCGTTGACCACGTAGGTGTCGCAATGCTTCACACAGGCTTTAACATTTGCGCCATTGCATTGCTTGCACCCTTCGGTAAATTGCTTGTTAAAATTTCAATGGTTATTATTCCCGAAGGCAGCGAGAAAGACGAAACCAAGCTTTTGGACGAGCGTTTCTTTACCGTTCCCTCAGTTGCCATTGAACGCTCACGCACAGTTGCCGTAACAATGGCTGAAATGGCTGTTTCTTCAATACACGATTCCCTTGCGCTTTTAGATAACTTCAACCAAAAAGAAGCCGACCGCCTTCGTGAAGTTGAAGGCAAGGTTGACGTTTTTGAAGATAAGTTAGGCTCATATTTAGTAAAGCTTTCAAGCCACAATATGTCTGAGCGCGACAGTAACGAAGCCAACAAGCTTCTTCATGTTATCGGTGATTTTGAGCGTCTTTCCGACCACGCTTTGAACATTGTTGAATCTGCCGAAGAAATCCACGATAAAAATATGGAATTTTCAGGTGAAGCCAAGCGCGAGCTTAAAATTCTTATTGAAGCCGTTAAGGAAATTATCGATATTTCTCTTAAAGCCTTCCGCGAAAACGACCTTAACTCAGCCATTATGGTTGAACCTTTGGAGCAGGTTGTTGACGACCTTCGCGATACTTTAAAGAAACAGCACATTTCACGTTTGAGAAGAAACGAATGTACCATTGAATTAGGCTTTGTTCTTTCTGACCTTTTAACTAACCTTGAGCGTATCTCCGACCACTGCTCAAACATCGCAGGATGCGAGCTTGAAATCGCCCACGAAAACCTTGATATCCACCAGTATTTAAGCAACGTAAAGGGTGGTTCAACAAAGGAATTCAACGATTACTTCGATTACTTCAAGCTCAAATACGCTTTAACAGCCCAAGACGCCGAATAACCTTTTTTAACTTGACAAAAGCATAAAATAATGTATAATATTTTATGCAAACGGAGAAGTACCCAAGAGGCTGAAGGGTCTGGCTTCGAACACCAGTAGGCGGCTAATTACCGTGCGGGGGTTCAAATCCCCCCTTCTCCGCCAAACAAAGAAAACACCCGCATGGGTGTTTTTTTGTTTGCAGGGGGGATTTGAAGCCAAAGTGGGAATAAGCCGTTAAGAAAACGATTGATAATCGTTTTTAGGCTTATTTATGCGAGGTGGGTACTGCGAGTACTGCGCAAGCAGACGGAGCGGTCAACGAGCATTGCATACGCGTAGCGGATGCCCCCCTTTTTGGCATTAGAAAGCAAAAAAATGTCGCAATCCGATATTGCATTTTTTTGAAATTAAGGTTATAATATATCCAATTAACATTCAGGGAGTTTTATTATGAATTTAGAAAAAGCGGTTATCGGTATTGAGTTTGGTTCTACAAGAATTAAGGCAGTTTTGCTTGATGAAAATCGTGAAGTTTGCGCATCGGGCAGTTTTTTATGGGAAAACAAGCTTATAAACAACGTATGGACTTATGATTTACAGGACGTTATTTTAGGTATGCAAACCTGCTTTAAGGAATTAAAAGTCGACTTTGAAAATAAATATAAAATAGCCTTAAAAACTGTTGGTGCAATAGGAATTTCGGGCATGATGCACGGCCTTTTAGCCTTTGATAAAAATATGGAATTGCTTACACCATTCAGGACCTGGCGCAATACTTTAACACAGCAAGCGGCAGAAGAACTTTCTTCAAAATTTGCTTTTAACGTACCGCAGAGATGGAGCATTGCTCACTTCTATCAAGATTTTCTTGATAAAAAGCCATATATAAAAGATATTGACTTTTTTACAACACTTTCGGGCTACGTACACTATCTTTTAACCGGTGAAAAGGTACTGGGCATCTGTGAAGCATCAGGTATGTTCCCCATTGACAGCAAAATTTTTGATTATAACAAAGAATATGTTGAAATTTTTAAAACTTTAACTGATATAGATATCACAAAAAAACTTCCTAAAGCACTTAAAGCAGGCGAAACCGCAGGATTTTTAACTGAAGCAGGCGCGCGTCTTTTAGATGTTTCAGGCGAACTTTCAGGAAAAATCCCCCTTGCTGCGCCTGAAGGCGATGGCGGTACGGGAATGATGGCTACAAATTCAATAAAAGTAAACACGGGCAATATTTCGGCAGGAACTTCAATTTTTGCTATGGTTGTTGTTGACAAAATGCCCAAGGCTTACCGCGAAATTGATATGATAACCACTCCTGCAGGCGATCCCGTTGCAATGGTACACGCCAACAACTGCACCACCGATATTAACGGTTGGGCATCCCTTTTTAAAGAGTTTGCCGATTGCTTTGGTATAAACGCAGATATGGGTAAAATTTATACTTTGCTGTTTGAAAAGGCTCTTGAGGCCGAAAAAGATTGCGGTGGTCTTTTATCCTACAACTATTTTTCAGGCGAAGGCATAACTGACGTAAATGAGGGTGTTCCCGTATTTTTGCGAAAACCTGATTCAAACTTAACACTTGCAAACTTTATGCGTACCCACATTTTTTCAACAGTTGCAACGTTAAGAATGGGCATGGATCTTTTAACTGAAAAAGAAAATATTAAAATTGACAATATTTTAGGTCATGGCGGATTATTTAAAACACCAAAGGTAGGACAAACCCTTGTTTCGGCAGCACTTAAATGCCCTGTTACGGTTGCGTCAACGGCATCAGAGGGTGGCCCTTACGGCATGGCTCTTTTGGCATCATACTTAATTGATAATAATGGCGAAGAGCTTTATGAGTATCTTGATAACACCATTTTTGCAAAAGTTGAAACCTCCTGCATTATGGCTGAAAAAGAGGATATTGACGGTTTTGAAGCCTTCCTTGCAAATTACAAAAAAGCCTTTAACGTCGAAAATGAAGCGATAAAGTTTATAAAATAAAACAGCGTAGCGGTTATTAGCCGCTACGCTGTTTCTATTTGTTTTCAATTATTTTTGTA
>JAZOMK010000017.1:0-4180 GCA_045653985.1 Clostridia bacterium
TCATTATGGAATAATACAATATGTCCATCCTTTGTTCTGTGAAGGTCGGTTTCAATGCCATTTGCATTCATTTTAATCCCCATATCAAAGGCTACTTTTGTTGAATCGGGAGCGTATTCAGATGCTCCCCGGTGTGCATAATTTATAAACATATTTTTTACCTCTCAAATATAAAAATTCCTCTTTCGCCATTAAGCGAATAGGTGTTTTTAGTATAAATTTTATTTTCTTCGGGCTCATATATTATAAACTCGCCCGAAAGTTTAAGTTTTGTTGCATTTTCGCCCTTGTTAACAACATACAAGAACTTTTTACCTAAAATACTATATGGTGAACAGTAAATATCTTCGCCCTCAATTTTAAAATTCATATTAGGCGTTATCCCCTCAATATTTTTAATTTCATCAATGGAAATTACGGGGAAATCCAATGAAATTTCATTGCCGTTAAGGTCATATTCAGGGGCACTATCAACAAAAATCACTTTGCCTTTATAATTTTTAAGGGCAGAAATTTCATTCTCTGATAAAAATTCCATAAAAGGCACAAGCAAAATATCGCCCTTTACTATGCCCCATTGATTTTTTATCAGCGCATCTTCAGGGATAATGTTGAAATCCGTTTTTAAATCATAAATGGCATAAAGGAGTTTTTCCATTTTACTTTCAAGTAAATCGGTTTCCTCAAAGAAGTCAACTTCGCCGTCTTTTTCAGGCGTTTCAGTTGCAAAATATCCCTGCATTGTGCTTATTGGATAGTATACGTTTACTCTATTTTCAGGCTCTGCATTTCTTAAAACAGTAAGAAGTCTGCCAACGTAATTATTTAAGATTCTGTGTTGTGTTTCATCCTTAATAAAATCATAGCCATAGGCATTATAATGGGTGATTCCTGCAAAAATAGCATAAGTTGAAAGTCCCATAATTTCCTTAAACGGATTGATTTTAACTTTTTCGGGATAATTTACGGGGCAAATTTCAAGCATCGTAACGTTATGCCCTTTTAAGCGCGAAAGACTTGAAGGATATTTACCTGCAAACGCCCACGAAGTGCCAAAGCCTGAACCATATTCAAAAAACCTTTGGGCATCAGCGCATAAAATATCGCATCCGGGTATATCCTGCCCGCCAACAACGCGCATATAATCGCCATAATAACCAACGTGGAATTTTAAACCTTCCTCCAATAAGAAGTGTCCTGAAGAAAGAGTTAAACAAGAATTAAGATATCTTGTTACGTTATCAATATAATCATTACGCGCGATTGTTGAAATCGTTTTATAATACTTGATTCTTGTAAGCTTTGCTTCCTTGCTTTTATCGGTAAAAAGATATTTTATTTTTTTGCGTAAATCCTCGCCCCACATATTTTCATAAACTTTAAAAAGTTCATCGCAATATGGGATTGGCATTTTTGAAAAATCAACCTTACCTCTTTTAAAGGAAAGAACGTTGCTTGCAAGTGTAGGTTCATCAGTAAAAATTGCATCAAAGTTTTTAAGCGGGCAAACTTCATCAACCTTTTTTAACGCGTTTTCAATAAAAGCATCAACAGCTTTTTTGCTTAAATGGTTTAAATGACCTTTTGCCTGCCCAACGGTAATTTCTTCAATATTATTCTTGATTTTTACACTACCATCAGTTGTATACTCAAGATTTTTTGCAAAATTATCTTGTTCATCCTTTACAGCGTAGCCGTTTGCAAGACCTGATGGATAATAATAATCATCATACATCCAAACATTTAAGCCTTTGCTTTTAGCATAATCGCAAGCATTTTTAAGTTTTTTTGTATTGTCAACGTTAAATACCCATAAAGGATCGCACCACGTGGTATTTGTAACAGTACCGCCTGCACCGCCCGCAACAAGATTATCAATAACCTTTTCAAAATCAGTATTTTTATCGCAAAGGCTGTGTGAAATAGGATACACCCTATACTTATTTTCAGGATTCTCAAGCTTTGAAAATAAATCATCAAAGCTTGAAAACTCCGTTAAAAACTTTTTAATCATAAAATTTCCATATCAAACTCAAAATGAATTTCTTTATCGTTTAACTGATATTTATCAATAAGCCACGGTCCGCAGGAGTTTGAACCAAGCCCTGAATTTTTATAGTCTATATGTACGAAAGTACACTTGTTTTCAGGCAATTCATCAATATGGCGGGCAGCTAAAAGCTGATGTGCCGAATATGATGAAACGTTAATATCCATAGCTTTTTCAGGTATAAACTTAACGCCTTCGATTATAAGCTCAAGAGTGTTTGTATGGTTGCCGTGTTCCTGAGGCATAATGTATGGCACATATTCCTTTTGTGCGGTGCTTTTAAACCTCGAAAGGCTTGCATGGTGCATGGAATCGCAATAGCTTTCTCTTGGTCCATAACCGAAATACTCAAAGGAAGCGTTCTTCTTTTTAAAGATATATTCAAATCCAAGGCGAGGAAGGTAAGGTGCATTCTCACCGGTTACGCCATTAAAGTTAGTGTGAATTCTACCGTCAACAAATACAGTAAGCTCCATATCATACTTAATTACAGGACGTCTTGAAACGCCTGCAACTGAGCCTTTAACCTTAATAATGCCATCTTCAATATAAGCATCATAGCACTTGGGGAAAGCCTTGTTAATGTTCTCTCCGCGCCAGCCATCATAGTGCATCCAATAAGGCGCAACGTTTCTGTCATTATCAGTTACGGCACGCATAAGTGAAATATATACCGGTTTTTCTAAAAGTTCTTTGCCATTTACAACCATGCTTATGAGGTTGCCCGTCTGTTTTGAGAAGGCATATTTAAAGTTCTCGCCATTTGCATAAATGGTAAAATCGTCCTCAAAAAGGTCGCAAAGTTCATTGTTCTTTTCGTTTTTAATTACCGGGATATCAAGCTTTTGCTCTAATACTGCAATTTCTTCCTTGCCGTTATAAAGTGCAACGGAAACAACTGCCGCATACTCACATTTTTCAGGCGCATCAACTGTAAAATCATAGGTTTCACGGGGTTTTATAACTTCCTTAATTTCGCCCTTTGAGTATACTTTGCCGTCAACAATTACGCTATATTTAATTTTATAGCCTTTAAGATCAATGAAATCATAATAGTTTTTATAAGTTACCTTATTTTTATCAACGGTAATTCTAAAAGGCGCATAAGCCGCCCTTACTTCATATGAGCCTGCCTTAAATGAACGGTCATGCTTAACCAAACCATCGCAACAGAAGTTACCGTCGTGGGTTAATTCGCCATCAAAATCGCCACCGTATTTAGGTACACCATCAACTATAACCGTATGGTCTGCCCACTCCCAGATACAACCGCCTACGCACTTATCGGTATCGTAGAAAACCTCCCAATAATCCCACACGTCGCCGGGGCCATTGCCCATTGCGTGGGAATATTCACAAAGATAAATGGGCATATTGATGCGCTCATTTAAAATCATACATTCTTTAACGTCCTTGACTGAAGGATACATTCTTGAATATACATCAGAATACTCAATATATCCCTTGAATTGCTCGTAAGTACCGTCTAAACGGCAAGCATCCTCTGAGTGTACTGGGCGCTTTTTATCGGTATTGCGAATCCACTCAACCATCGCCATATGATTTTCGCCAAAGCTTGCTTCGTTGCCGATTGACCACATTATAATGGATGGGTGGTTTTTATCGCGGTGGTAGGCTCTTTCCATACGCTCAACGTGTTCTTTTTTCCACTCGGGAATTCTGCCGGGGAAATGGTCGCCAATCCACTCTTTACCATATTCAGCATTGGGAAGTGCCCTTGCCATGCCGTGTGCTTCCATATCCGTTTCAAGAATAACGTAGAAACCAAGTTCATCGCACATATTTAAAAATTCAGGGTGTGGCGGATAGTGTGAAGTGCGCACCGCATTGATGTTTAACTTTTTCATCAAAAGTAAATCTAATAAAAGTTCATCCTTTGTCATTGACCAGCCGTCATTGGGGTTGGTATCGTGGTGGTTGATGCCCTTAATTTTAATGTTCTGTCCGTTTAAATAGAAAACATCGCCAATGATTTCAATCTTTCTAAAACCAACGTTCTGGCTGATAATTTCGCCATTGCAGGAAAACTCAAGCTTGTAAAGCTCAGGCGATTCTGCCGTCCACTTTTTGGGATTTTCAACTGTAAAAGTGCCCGATTTATCTATAGTT
>JAZOMK010000018.1:0-2718 GCA_045653985.1 Clostridia bacterium
CTATATTTTTATTATATTTCGGGTATTTCCGTAAGTTGACCGCCATTTTTAGCAGATTCAGCAGCTATTATGCCGGGCAAAGTCATTCTGATTCCAAGATCTATATCAATGGGCGGTTTGGTATCTTCAATAATACATTTGATAAATGCCTGCACCATTTTAAGATCAGCGCCACCATGCCCTTTGCCGTCATTTTCGTTGGGGAAACTGAGTGTTACGGGAATGTCGATTTTTTCATCCCTTGAACCGGGTATGTCCATAAAACGTGCAAAAGTATGGGCATCACCCAGCGATTTTGTTTTGTCGGTTTCAAGTGAACCTTTTGTGCCCATAATGGCAAAGTTGTGATCAAAACCTACGTAGGCATCAAAGATAATTAAAATTCTTATAACTGCGCCTTTTTTTGTTTTGAAAATTGCAACACCGTTTTTATCAGGACGATAGGGGTTATATAACTCATCAGGTTGCATACATGATACACTTACACATTCATCATCCATAATGTAAAGAAGCGGACCTAAGTTGTGGGTAAGATATTTTATTGCAGGGTTAAAATAGCGCCAATGCGTAGGATCATAATCAGCCTGAGTTTTTTCGCGGATATCACTACCATGGATATACTCGCTTTCGGCATAAATTGCCTGACCTATTTTGCCCTCGTCGTACATACTTTTCCAGGTCTGAATAAAAGCCCAATAGCAACAGTTTTCACCGGTCATATATTTTAATTCGGGATGTTTTTTTACAGCGCTTTTAAGCATTTTTGCTTCTTCAATGGAGTTTATTGCAGGAATTTCACTTAAAACGTGTTTGCCTGAGTCGAGTGCTTTAATAACGTATTGTACGTGGTAGATTGCCTCCGTTGCAATGAAAACAGCGTCAATGTCTGCATTTTCAAGCATTTCGTCAAATGTGTTGAAGGTTTCAAAATCATTAAAGCCTGCATTTTTATAATCTTCAACCGCCTTTTTCAAAGTTTCGGGATTCTTATCACAAAGTGCCGTTAAAATGACGTTTTTTTCATTTATAAGTTCAATGGTAACGTCTTTACCTCTTATAAGACCGACAACACCTAATTTTATAACATCTTTTTTCATTATGATTCCTCTATCATTATAAATTTATAAGAATAAGAGCCAACGTGCCTAATAATACACCAAAAATCTGACGTTTTAAAAGTTTTTCTTTAAAAACAAATGTTGAAATGAGGAATGTAATAATCATTCCCAGACCTGTTCTTAAAGGTGAAAGAGTCGAGAAGTTAATAGGCATACCGTTGACAATTATATTGATGAAATTGGTTAATCCGTTGGAAAGACCTGCGACAGATGCGTAGGTTGCACCGTTTTTAAAAATATAAAGGGTATTTTTGCCATCCTTTATAAAACCTACGATGAAAAGTGTTATCGCTGAAATCCCAAGGGAGATTATCATAAATTCATTATTTACTTCGTTATTGAAAATGTCTTGTTGAAGTTTTTGTAAAACGCCAAACATACCGCTACAAATTATGGTTAAAATAATACATGCTGCCCATTTGAAAGAAGCCTTTTGCTCGCTTTCCCTTTTAGGACTTCTGTTAAAGTAAATAGATACAAGCATAAGTGCAATACCTATTAACGCAAAGATGCCGGGAGTTTCGTGGCGGAAAAATAAACCGTACGATATGGAAAATATCCCTGTATACGAAAGTAATAGTTTGGATATACCGAATGGACCGCAACCTAAGGCAACGAATGTTGCGAGGGAAGCGGTGCAATAACAGATGCCCGAAATAATGCCGTAGGGAAGTATGCTTAACCTAAAATCAAGCCCGCCTTTATCGGTTATTAGGAAGAATATCATTGAGAATAATGATACTATTGCCGTAAAAACGGAGCCTCCCTTATCGTGCTTTGAGTTGTATCTCTTTATTGAAATGCCTTCAACCTGATGGATAAGATTTGAGAGTGTTGAAAGCAATAAAACCAATGCTATCATAAAAATCTCCTTTTAATGATAGATTAAGTATACCATTTATATGCAAAAATGCAAATGGAAAAATCCCATATTTTTATGAAAAAAAGTTTTTTGTTGTTGCTCTTTTTTGATTTTTGTGTAATAATATTTCCGAAAGGAAGTTTTTTTATGGATAGCATTTGTAGATTTTTGCCCCCTAAAAGCGTTGCAGGCAGTATAAAGACGGTACATTTTGTTTACGAAACGGACTTTGTCTCAATGAAGCAACCTTTTATTCGTCCTATATATTATTTGCATCTGGTAACTTCGGGTGAAGCGGTATTAAAATTTTCGGGGAAGGAATTGCCTTTAAAAGAGGGAACGTTGTTCTTCTTCTTTTCAGGTGTGCCTTATGAAATTGAGGGCGATGAAAATTTTAGGTATACATATATAAGTTTTATGGGTGTAAATATGCCTGAATTTTTATCGGGATTGGGTATTACTTTGGAAAATTCTGTTTTTCAGGGATATTCCCATTTAGCTGAATTGTGGTTAAGTTCAATTATCCGCGTAAATAGTGTAAATGCCAACATTTTAACTGAAAGCGTCCTTTTAAATACCCTTTCGTATATTTCGGATAAAACAGAAAAATCTGACGCAAACAAAAATAGTGAAAATCTTTTAAGCGTGATTGTTGATTACGTTGATACTCACTACCGCGAAAATGATATTACTTTAAGAAGTGTCGCTGATATATTTTCGTATACGGAAAAATATTTA
>JAZOMK010000019.1:0-6582 GCA_045653985.1 Clostridia bacterium
TAAAAAGACGCTATCAAGCTTTTCTGCATAAGCAGGCGGAATTTCGCTTTCATATGCAAGCAAGAAATTATGTTGAGAAGAAAAGCCGTTTTCTGCCAGAATAGAGGCGGAAGTATTTGAGCAGGACAGAGTATATTGTGAAAATTCTGCAGTAAAAGAGGCGATGAGATTAACCCAAATCAGCGTATTGATGCTTACAAGAGAAATATGTGGGCCTTGATGAAATACACTTTTCTGTAACTCTTGCTTGGCGTTTTCCAGCTCGGCAAATATCTGATTGACGTATTTTAAAAAGATATGCCCTTGAGTATTAAGTGTAATTTGATTGCTTGCACGGTCAAAAAGCTTCATTCCAAGTTCCTTTTCCAATCGGGCGATGGATGTGCTTAATGCCGGTGCTGAGATAAAAAGTGCCTCTGAAGCATCGGATATTTTTCCGATTTCGGCTACGGCTTTAAAATATTTTAACTGTTGCAGTTCCATATATATAACCTCCTGATGAGGTTATTATATCATAACTGTGCATAAAGTACAAGTAAATCTGATTATTAGAAGGCTTGACCGATCCGGTCAAGCCTTTTAATTGTTTGAATAAAGTTTTGCAAGACCACCCTCAGAGGTTTCTCGGTAAAGATGAGAAAGGTCTTTGCCCGTTTGATACATTGTTTCAACAACTACGTCAAAGGAAACTTTACGGCTTCCGTAAAGGAAGTTTGCAAGACTCAAGGCATTTATGGCACGCATTGCGGCAACTGCATTTCTTTCAATGCAGGGGATCTGGACAAGCCCGCAAACAGGATCACAGGTAAGCCCTAAATGATGCTCCATTGCAACTTCTGCGGCATACTCAATCTGGTCAATACCCATTTCAAAAAGTTCGCCAAGTGCAGCAGAAGCCATACTGCACGCAGTACCGATTTCAGCCTGACATCCACATTCAGCACCGCTTATTGAAGCGTTTGTGCTTACAATGTTACCGATAAGCCCTGCAACAGCAAGAGCCCTTATAATATCGTCATCAGAGAAATTGTTTTTTTCTTGCATATATTTAAGCACCGCAGGGACAACACCGCAAGAGCCACAGGTAGGTGCGGTAACGATAATTCCACAATCGGCATTTTGCTCGCTTATCGCAAAAGCGTAGGAGCAGACAAGACGATTTTCTTTCGTTTGCGGGCTTTCGTCAATATGTTTCTGATTATAAAGAAACTGTGCTTTTCTTTCAACAGAAAGTCCACCGGGCAAAGTGCCTGTTTTGCTTAATCCCTCAAAAATGGAATTTTGCATAGTCTTCCACACGTTAAGAAGAAAAGGCTTTATATCGTCGCCTTCATGATTAAAAACATAATCGGAAAGGCGGATGTTTTTTGATTTGCAATACATGGCAATTTCGCTGAAATTCTTTTCACCATAAATTTCAATCGGGATAAGACCGCTATCATTATCCTCCCTTATTTCGCCACCGCCAATACTGTAATAACGTTTTTTTTCAAGAAGAGTATTGTCCTTATAAGCGATAAAATCAAGAGTGTTGGGGTGAAAAATATCGTTGGTTTCAGTATCAAAAATGATTTCGGTTTTAAATTCTTTAAGAGTTTCTTCAATCGCTCTGTCCGTACCATGGCCTTTGCCTGTTTTGGCAAGCGAGCCATAAAGAATAACTTTAATAAAATCGGCATGGGGGAACTTTTTTGAAAAGTCCGATGCCGCAAAGGATGGTCCCATAGTATGTGAACTTGATGGTCCGTACCCGATTTTAAACAGATTTTTTATAGATTTCATAAAATTACCCTCACAATCAAATGAGATTATATCATACTATATTTTCCTTGTAAATATTTTTCATATTTTTGATAGTTCATACAGGAGAATTAAATTAAGATGCAATCAGTTTTTAAGTCGCAGTACTCCTTATCAAAAACGGCATAGTCAATATCAGTAAGATTGCAAAGCTTATATGTTGTTTGAGTATTGAATTTTTCTGAGTCGCACAAGAAAACTGAAGTTTTTGCTGATTTTAACATCATTTTGCGTGCTAAATTTTCTTGCTCAGTCGAATCAGAAATATCACCGCTTTTGTTTATTGATTGTGATGAGAAAAAACATATATCAACCATGAGATTTTCTAAATTCATAAAAGTTTCGCTGCCTGAAAGGGCGGTAGTGCCGTTTATTGATTGACCGCCTAAACAATGGGTGTTTATGCCCATTTCGATGGCATGCATTGCGGTTGAAAGGTTATTGGTAAAAAGGGTTATATTGCGTATTTTTGCAATATATGGTAAAAGAAAGGTTGCACTTGAAGAACTATCAAGCAAAATACTTTGCCCCTCCTTTAAAAGCACCGATGCCTTTTTGGCAATTATGCGTTTTTCGTTGGCGCTTTTGTGCAGGCGGTCATAATAGCTTGCAACGTTGGCGATAGGCTCTATTGAAGAAACACCGCCATGTAATCGCTTTACAAAACCGTTGTTTTCTAAGTACGTTAAATCTCTGCGGATGCTTGATTCAGAGGTAAACGTTATTGCCGCTAACTCTTTAACTGTTATATAGTTGCGATCATTTAAAAAATTTAAAATTTGCTTTTGACGCTCGCTTATGCTCATTTTTACACCTTATTTTGCTCATTTTCCTAAAAATGCGCCATATCTTGAAAAAATATGCGCACTACAATATAATTATATTATCAATTATTGTGATTGTCAATAAGGAGAAAATATTATGCTTGAGCAAATAAAAAAACGCGTTTTTGAGGCGAATTTAAAATTAAAAAACAGCGGTCTTGTGGTGCTTACATGGGGTAACGTTTCTGAAATTGACAGAAACAGCGGGTATATTGTAATAAAGCCATCAGGCGTTGATTACAGTATAATGACGGAAAAGGATATGGTTGTTGTTGATATGGAAGGCAACGTTATTGAGGGTAACTTAAAACCATCCTCAGACCTTCCCACACATATTGAAATATATAAAGCATTTAAGGATGTTGGAGGAATTACCCATACACATTCAAGGATGGCGACCTCCTTTGCGCAGGCAGGCGTAGCAATAAAAGCTTTCGGTACAACCCATGCCGATGCTTTTTATGGTAGCGTTCCCGTAACAAGAAAATTAACAAAAGAAGAAATCGAAGGCGAATATGAAAAGGAAACGGGCAAAGTTATTGTTGAAGCTTTTAGAAATATAAATCCCAATGATATACCTGCTGTGCTTGTAAATTCACATGGGCCTTTTACATGGGGCAAGGATGCGTTAAAATCAGTAGAAAATGCAATAATTCTTGAAGAAGTTGCATTTATGGCATTTAACACGATATCATTAAATAAGGATGCAACATTGCAACAAGAATTATTAGATAAGCATTATCTGCGCAAGCATGGCGCAAAGGCATATTATGGGCAGGGTAAATAAAATGATTATTGATAGCAAAAAATATAACGGTATATGTTCTTGTAATCGAGAACACAAAATGGAAACGGAATTTTGCATTATAGAAAATGGATGTCTTAAAGAAATTGATAAGTATATTAAAGACTATGGCTTAAAAGGCATTTCCGTTGCGGTTTATGATGAAAATACTTTTAAGGCTACTTCTGACCGCCACCCAAAAGTTGATTATGAAGTTATACTTCCCCAAAATAATCTTCATGCAAACGAGCATGGGGTAGACCTGCTTTTAGAAAAGTTGCCCCCAAAAGTTGATTATTTAATTGCAATAGGTGCAGGAACAGTTCACGATATTACACGTTATTGTGCATACAGTAAGAAAATCGATTTTGTATCTTGTCCCACGGCGGCAAGTGTTGATGGCTTTTGTTCTTCAGTTGCGGCTATGACGTGGCACGGCTGTAAAAAAACTTTAACGGCTGTTGCACCTAAAATTGTTGTGGCAGACCTTGATATAATCAAAAACGCGCCTATCCGCCTTGCAAAATCAGGCTTTGGTGATATGGTAGGCAAGTATATTGCATTAACTGATTGGAAAATCGGTAATATTCTTTTAAGTGAATTTTACTGTGAAAGAATCGCAGGGATGACCATGGATGCAACAAAGGAAGTTATTGCATCTCTTGACGGTATTATTAAGGGCGAAGAAAGCGCTTATGAAAAACTTACTTACGGCTTATTGCTATCAGGTCTTGCAATGCAGATGATTGGTAATTCACGCCCTGCATCGGGGGCAGAGCATCATATTTCTCATTTAATAGAAATGGGACCAAAAGGGTTAAAAGTTGAGTTTGATGCGCTACATGGCGAAAAGGTTGGCGTAGGTACGTTAATTGTAATGAAAAAATATCAGTCGTTGTTGAATAAGACTAACTGCAATTTTAATGATTATATAAGCATGTCTGATGAAAGAATTTTAAATGTATTTGATAAAGAACGTTTTGAAGATATTAAAAAGGAAAACTTAAATGATGCGGCGCAAAAGGTTACAAGCGAAGTTTTAAAAACGAAATGGCAGGAGGTTCAAAAACTTTTATCGACCTTGCCTGATGCTTGTAAATTAAAAGAATTATATGTTCGTGCAGGCGTTAAATCTGAATTAAAGGACATCGGTGTTTCAAATGATTATGAAGAGTTTTTACTTGAAAACGCACCGCTGGTAAGAAATAGATTGACGCTTCTAAGGATAGGAAAATGTTTTCGATGAATAACATAAGGAGGATATTATGAACGGAAACAGAGTAATTCTTGCGGCTCATCGTGGGGATCGCAAAACTTGCCCGGAAAATACAATGCCTGCATTCAAAAAGGCTATTGATTTCGGTGTAGATATGATAGAAACCGACATACATATGACAAAGGACGGTCAGTTGGTTGTCATTCATGACCGCAACACTAAACGTACAACAGGGTATGATGGACTAATTGACCAAATGACGCTAAAAGAGATAAAAATGCTGGATGCGGGAAATTGGTTTTCAGAAGAATTTAAAAACGTATCAATTCCCACAGTTCAGGAATTTATCCATTTGATTAAGGACACGCCAATACTTATTAACTGGGAACTTAAAGATTATCCTACTGAAATCGGCGACGATTTTGCTTTCTGTACCGCAGATAAATTGATTGCCTTAATAGAAGAGAATGGTTTGGCTGAACGTTCGATGGTCAATTCTTTTAGCGATCGTGTTTTGGAACATATCTATAAAAATCATGGGCATAAATTTAAAATTCACGGGCAAGGTATATTTAACTGCCAAAAAACAAAAGATAAAGCCGATGTTTTGCAAACTGAACTTTATGATTGGTGTTGCTTATATCCTGATGAATGGGGAAAAAAGCCACTAGATTTTCCTCATAATTTTGCATACTGTGAAGAACATAAAATATTGCCCTGCGTTTGCGTTCAGGATACTATGGAAGATTATGAAAAATATATCAGGCTTGGCTGTCGTATGTTTACTTCAAATGATATTTATGAAGCAGATAAAATTTTAAGGGCGCTGGGACAGAGATAGAAATAATCAATAGAAAAATGCTTGGAAAATTTCTTAACCAAGCATTTTATGTTTTTGGTAAAATAAAAGTGTTGATGTTTTCAATATAATAAGCATTTATTTAATCAAATTCTTTTTGCATAAATTGACAAAATTATATTATAGGTGTATAATAACTCTGTATTTTTTAGAAAATTGAGATGATTCATATGTTTAAAAATTTAAAAGAAAAAATAAGAAACAGCAAGTTTGTTCAGAAAATTGATAACAGTAAGTTTATGGAATGGGTAAGGACAAGCAAAGTATTAAGAACGCTGAGGGAAACACCTTTTGTTTTTACGTGCTTCTTTCCTTTACTTATATTCTATTATGAAGTAATATTCCACGTATCAACGGTTGGCGATTTCTTCCAGTTTGCTACGCTTGTAATTATGCTTCTTTCCTTTGCTTACGGCGCACTTTTATATTTAATTGTTTCGCTGTTCAAAAACAAGATAGTTACGTTGATACTTACGGCAATCGGTGCGATTTTGCCTGCGGTAATGTATCTTGTTGAGTATTTTGTATATAAGCAATTTAAAATGCTTTATGATGTAAATACCGTTACCGATGGTGCATCTGATGCAATGTCAGGCTTTAAGGAAGATGCAATAAATCTTGTTTTCAGCGCTGACGGTCTTTTTAAGATTTTCTTATACTTCCTGCCTTTAATTCTTTTCCTTATTTTCAGTAACAAGCTTAACCTGATTGCTGATTACAGAACACGTATTGTAGGCTTCCTTACTACTGTTTTTTCTTACGGCACAGCATTTATTTTAATTATCACAAATGCTATTTTCCTTCCTGTTTTTACAGGGCTTGAATATAATTTCAACTCAGCAGTTACAAACTTTGGTCTTATTACCGGTGTCGCCCTTGACGTTCAAAATAACATTCAGGGTACAGAAGGTCAGGATTTTGACATTGATGCAGGTATAATTGATATTCCGGTAATTTCAACACCTACTCCTGCACCTACACCCATTGTAACACCTGATGAAAACGGTGTAGTGGTAACACCTGAACCAACACCCACACCTGTAGAATATGGCTATCATGTAATGAATCTTAAACTTGATGGCGGTAATGCAAATATCCA
>JAZOMK010000020.1:0-1353 GCA_045653985.1 Clostridia bacterium
TTTCTTAAATAGATTTGATGAAGTAAAAAAATGCGGTATAAACACAGTTGAATTTTGGAAATGGTCAAACAAAAATATTGATGAAATCATTAGCCAAAATATGGATATTTCAATATTTAACCTTGATTCTTCAGATGAAGCACTTTCTTATGATTTATCAAGAGGTATTATAAATTCAGGCAGAAGTGAAGAGTTTTTAAATGCATTAAAAGAAAGCGCGCCTATATATAAAAAACTTAACGCAAAAGCAATGATTGTTTTGATTGGCGAAAACGCACCTTTTAATGAAGAAAATTGCATTAAATGTTTAAATGATGCCATTCCTTTTTTAGAGGAAAACAACATAAATCTTATTGTCGAACCGCTAAACGATATTGACAGAAAGAATTATTCGATGCCCTACGCATCGCCTGTGCTTTCAATGTTAAAAAAATTAAATTCAAAGCATATAAAAATGCTTTACGATATCTATCACCAAAACATGATGGGCGATTTTGATATTGAAGAAGTTAAAGAAAATATTGATTTTATCGGTCATTTTCACGTTGCTGATGCACCGGGCAGACATGAACCAGGTACGGGAAACGTTGATTATATAAACATTATTAAAACAATAAATACGTTAAATTATGATGGCTACATTGGTCTTGAATATAAGGCAACAAAGCCTGATTCTGAGACTTTGGGATTTTTAAAGGAGATTTAAAAAATGTTTAAGGTGTGTATTATCGGTTCGGGCATGATTGCCGAAGCCGCCCATATACCTGCATACAGAAATTTTAAAGATTTTACTGTTTCCGCAATCTGCGATAATAATCTTGAAAAAGTTAAGGACGCGGCAAAGCGCAATGAAATTCCTGCATATTATACCGATGCGGAAGAAATGCTTTTAAAAGAAAAGCCTGATGTTGTTTCAATTTGCGTGCCTAATTTTCTGCACAAAGAATTTTCAATGCTTGCATTAAAGCATGATGCCAACGTTTTATGCGAAAAACCGCTTGCTTTTACGGAAGAAGATGCAAAAGAAATGTTCGCCTTGGCAAAACAGCATAATAAAATTCTTATGGCTTGCCAAAGTATGCGCTTTACCCAAGACAGATTATTGGCAAAAAAGCTTATTGATGAAAACGTAATCGGTGATATTTATTACGGTGAATTTTCACGCATACGCAAGCGCGGTTTGCCCCGTTGGGGAACTTTCCATATAAAAAAATTCTCTTGTGGCGGCGCTTTTGTTGATTTAGGCGTGCATATGGTTGATGCCCTTGTATGGCTTATGGGCAACCCTCAATTAAAATCAGTTTGCGCAACTACAAAAGTGAACCATGCTGATGAAATCGGCACTCTTTCAGA
>JAZOMK010000021.1:0-7348 GCA_045653985.1 Clostridia bacterium
TACGATCCGACTTATTTAACTGCATTGCCTGTGCCTGCTGCACCGGGTTGAACAAGCTGGATCTTACCACCATGGATGTTGCCCCAGTTTACAAGGCCATTTTCAGCATTGCCGTTTTCCTTCTTAGGTGCTGTATCAGCCTTTGAAGCTTCGATGTAATCAGGAAGTTCGCCAACCTTTGTAGCAGTAAGCTTGTAACCGCTCTTGATATTGTAGATAACATCTGTATCGCTGTTACCTGCAATGATAACTGAATCGTTAGCATCTGCTGCGCCGGGGAACTTAATGTTGAAACGTAAGAAGAATTTATCAAGTGTGTACTGTGTTGTAACACCACCGTTAGTAACGGTTACAAGACCGTCCTTAACGTCAAGTTCAGCAGTAAGTGTAACCTTTCTTTCAGGAAGGATTGTCATTCCCATACCCTTACCTGCTTCAGCCCATGTGTTGCTGCCGCTTGATGTCTTATGTGTTACGTTGTAGCCGAACCAGATGTAAGCATTCTGATCTGTGCTGGTGTTATAGAATGTATAGGTAAGAGTCTTCTTGCCTGTGAAGCCGGGTTCGTTAGCAAATACGCCTGCTGATGATGTGATGTAGTGATCGCCTGTAATTACTTCAGTTGATTCGAACTTAACACCAACGGGTGTGGGTTCGGGAGTTGCAGGAGCTGTTAATTGGATTGTTACATCGTCAATATAGTACTTGAATGTGCCATCCTTAAATGCTCTTGAACCTGAACCGTCAAAGCGGAGGTAAAGTCCATATACATCTTTGTTTGCTGCGTTTGCTGCATAGCAATCGTAAATGTTCTTTAAGAAGCTTTCCTTTACGTCAAGTGTGATTGTATATGTTGCCCATTCATCAGTCATATTGAAGCCGGAGCCTGAAAGGTAAGTAGCTTCTGTTGCAGTATAACCATTTATATTGTCGCCCTTGTTCTTATGAA
The DNA here is from genome assembly GCA_045653985.1 of Clostridia bacterium. Lineage (GTDB taxonomy): Bacteria > Bacillota > Clostridia > Christensenellales > QALW01 > UMGS1322. The sequence goes on from JAZOMK010000021.1 coordinate 950, forward strand.
GCTTGGAGTTAAGAGTGAATGTAAATGCACCGCCCTTACCTTCTTCTGCCTTTGCACGGAATGTAACGATATATCTGCCTGCGCCACCGCCAACATAACCGTTTGCTACATCATTAAGGATTGCTGCGCTAAGGTCAAAGTTAGCTGTTGAGTAAATGCTTGTGGTGGGAACGAACTCGATAATGTGGTTATCAGCATTGTCAGGATCAACGATAGCGTTTACTGAACCGCCATTGTTTGCAGCCCAACCTGTTTTGCCGTTTTCAGCATCACCGTTTACAACTTCTTTAACTGCAACGGGTGTAGGTGTGGGAACAGTGTAGTTAGGAAGTTCAGTTACCTGTTCTGCCTTAACCTTACCTGTACCACCGTTTACTGAACCTGACTTAATAGCAAGTACAGGATCGTTTGCTGAGTTTGCAGCAACGATAAATTCTGCGCCAACGGGGAAGTTATCAGATTTGTTACCAAAGTCAAAACGCATGGTAAGTGTGCTTAATGCTACTTTGTTTGAACCAACTGTAACTGTATTGTCATCATTTACCTTAAGGCTGATTTCGATAATAGCCTTTGTCTGAGGTGCAACCTTTGTGATAGGTGCATTCTGTGATGCACCAATGTTGCTCCAACCACTCTGGAAGAAGATATAAACGGGAACTTCTACGTTACCTGTGTTATAAACTTCATAAGTTCTCTTGATGTAACCATCAACAACGTCAGCCTCTGTAATACCAAGGTTTGCGTTTCTGAAGTAGGGATAACCGTTAACAACCTCTTCAGTAACTGAGAACTTTGTACCAACGTAAGTTGTTGTTGCAGGTGTAGGTGTAGGTGTTGTACCTGCTGTAGCTGTTGCTGTTGCTGTAGCAGTTGCAGTAGGTGTAGGTGTACCTTCAACTACCTTTTCGATTGTTACATCATCAAGATAGTATGTGAATGTGCCGTTAGCAAATGCTCTAGGTTCATTTGAACCATCAAGACGGAAGTAAAGCTGGTAAACGCTTGCATTAGCTGCGTTTGCTGCATAGCAGTCATAGATGTTCTGCATAAATGATTCTGAAAGTGTGATGGTTACTGTGTAAGTAGCCCACTCATCAGTAATATTTGCGCTGGTACCTGACTTGTATGTAGCTTCGGTCATTACGTAGCCATTTGCTTCATTGTCTTTATTCTTATGAAGCTTGGAGTTGATAACGCCGCTGAATGCACCGCCCTTGCCTTCTTCAGCCTTAGCACGGAAAGTAATTTCATACTTGCCTGCGCCACCGCCTGCGTAGCCCTTAGCTGCATCCTGAATGATTGCTGCTGAAATATCAAAGTTTATTGTTGAATACTGGCTTGTGTTAGGAACAAACATTGCAACCTTGTTGTTTGCATCATCGGGGTCAGTAACGATTGTTGTTGTACCGCCCATGTTTGCTGCCCAACCTGTGTTACCGTTTTCAGCATCACCGTTTACAACTGTCTTTACAGGAACAGGTGTAGGTGTTGCGGTTACTTCGGGGGTAGGTGTTACGATTGCAATGTTAGGAAGTTCATATACAAGCGTCTTTGTTGCATATGTAACGCTGTTCTTAACTGCATTGCCAAGGCCGAAGATTTCATCATTTTCATTTGTTTCTGCAGGTGCAATAACAACTGAAGAGTTAACGTCGAAATCCCAGAAGTCAAAACGAAGTTGAACGGTTGAAAGAAGTGCATAACCCTTAACCTTTTCGCCATCGATTGTGATTGCTGACTTTGTATCTTTAACAACAACTGTGCCATCCTTAAGTAAATATACAGGGAATGTAATAACTTGCTGTCTTACTGACTGTGCAGGCATTGCATCATCAGTATGTTTTACATGACCGGTTGTGCCGGTAGGTACATCCCAACCTACAACAGGACTGGTTGCTGTATCAGAAGCCATACGGTTACCACCGTAAAGTGTGATACCTGCGCGGATAGCAACGTCACTGGTGTTGTAAACGTTATATGTTCTTGTGATTGTACCTGTTTGTGTTGTATATTCTGTGCCGTCGCCTGTGGAAGCAGTATCCCAAACAACGTCTTCAGCAGTAAACTTGCCTGTACCTGCAACGGGGTATACTGCAGCTGTGCCGTTTTCTGAGTAAGCCTTTACAACGCCGGTATACTGAAGACCCTTTACTACAGGAACGGGTGTAGGTGTTACAGCAGCTGTTGCTGTGGGTGTTGCTGTTGCTTCAACCTTAGGAAGTTCGGAAACAGCTGTATTTGTGAAACCTGTAGATTTTAATTTTGAAACAATATCATCCTTTGCAGCAGCAACAACAACTGCAAGGTTCTGTACAACCTTGTTCTCGTCAGCCTTCTTAACGTTAAGACGAAGGAATACCTTTGTTACGTCAACATCCTGTTCGGCAGTATTATTGCCAGCGTTTGCAGCAAAATGAATCTTACCGGGTGTTGTTGTGCTTTCATCAAGGCTTACTGTAAATTCAGCACTTGACTTTGCGGGAATGTTCTTTAAAACGCCTCTGCCTACCCAAGCTGCACCACTATCAATCTTGTTGAGAGTTGCCTGAAGGCAAAGTTCAGCAGTTACTTCATAATCATTGGGGTTATAAATGGTATATGTTTTTGTAAGTTTGCCATCTTTAATATCAGCAGTTGTGAAAACGCCACCATTTGTACCGGTTGTAAGATAGTTAGTTGTATCTGTGCCGGTCTTCTTGATTTCATAACCTACAACGTCTGAAGGAAGTGTGTAAACAGGTGTAGCTACTGCCTTACCTGTAGTACCGTTCTGTCTTGTACCTGATGTAATTGCAGCAACTTCAGAGTTGTTGCCAATTTCAACGATAACTGCATCGCCGGTTTTAAGATTTCTTTCAACCGGCATTAAGTTAAAGCGAAGTGTAAGAGCTGATAATGCAACTGAATCTGTAACGTTACCGTTTGCATCGCAGGGAACTGTAAGTGTAAAGTCCTTCTTTTCGCCTGCAGGGATTTCCTGGCCTGAAACAAGACTTGAAACGCCTGAAACTGAGTTCCAACCGTTCTGATACTGTGCATCAATCTTTAAAGCAACATCTGAAACGTTGTGGAATGTAAATGTCTTTACAATCTTACCGTCAACTGCCATATCCTTTGTAAGGGTAGGTGTACTGATACGGTAATATGCGTAGCCGTTGGAAGCATCGAAATCTTCTGTAATTTCGAACTTAACACCCTTGGCGTCAGGCTGTCTTTCGATTGTAAGATCATCAAGATAATAATCGAAATAAGCCTTATCCTTGTAAGGATTATTTGCACCGCAAAGACGGATTGTAAGCTTGTTAGCGTTTGCCTTACCTGCGGTTTCACAAGCCTTAAGCATATCAAGGTACTGCTGTGAAACAGTGAATACGCCTGTATATGTCTGCCATTCACCTGTCATGGTGATGGTTGCAGGTGCACCCTGGAAAAAACTATCAGTTGCATATGCATCTGCACCAAGTAATGTAGTTACATTTGATTTCTGCATATGTTCCTTTGATGAAAGGTAAACCTGATATTTACCTGTGTTAGCAGCGTCAGTTGTCTTATAGCGGAATGAAATGATATAATTACCTGCGCCGCCGCCTGCATAGCCTTTAGCTGCATCCTGGATAATAGCGGGTGTTAAATCATAACCGATGGTATGATACTGACCTGCTATTGTAACCTTAGCAACATGGTTTGATGTATTGCCGGGTTCTTCGATGATTGTAGTTGTACCGCCAAGATGACCATCCTGCCAGCCGCCGGTGCTTTCAGCATCACCGTTTACAACTGTTGTTGCAGTTGTTGAAGCAGGAGCTGTCTGATCAGCGAAGATGGTAATCATAGTGAAGCATGATGCTATGATAGCCATTGCAAGTACAACACTTAAGAGTTTCTTCATACTGTTCGTTCCTTTCTTTTAAAGTGGCGTTAATACACCACGATATTTTTATTCGTTATTATAATACTACACCCTACACCCATTTGTCAAAACTTTTTTTACATTTTTTTAAATTATTTTTTGGAAAATGTGTATAAATTTCCCTCACACCACTATATGTAGACTCAACATAATAAATTTTTCTTGATAAATATTCAATTTTATTCTATAATACATACATATTATATTGAGCAGGTGTTTTTATGGCATACGTTGCACTTTACAGAAAGTTCCGCCCGCAGAAGTTTTCTGAGCTTGTAGGGCAAGAGCATATAATCCGCACACTTTCAAATCAGCTTGAATCAGGCAGAATCGCCCACGCATACCTTTTTGCAGGTCCGCGCGGTACAGGTAAAACAAGTACGGCAAAGCTTTTTGCAAGGGCTATCAACTGCGCCAACCCCAAAAATGGCGATCCTTGCGGTGAATGTGATGCGTGTCAGGCTTTTATGGCTGATGATAATATGGATATTATTGAAATCGACGCCGCAAGTAACAACGGTGTTGACAACATCCGCGATATCAGAGACAAAGTTGTTTTTGCGCCTGCACACGGTAAATATAAGGTATATATAATAGACGAGGTGCATATGCTTTCAGGTGGTGCATTTAACGCACTATTGAAAACGCTTGAAGAACCGCCTGCACACGTTGTATTTATTTTAGCTACAACTGAAATTCACAAGCTTCCCGCAACCATATTAAGCCGTTGCCAACGTTTTGATTTCAGGCTTATCTCATCAAACGTTATTTTTGAAAGGCTCAAGTACGTTTTAAAGGAAAGCGATGCCGAGTTTGAAGATGCCGCCATTGATTTAATTGCAAAAAGCGCATCGGGTGGTATGCGTGATGCCCTTTCGTTGGCTGACGTCTGCCTTGCATATTGCGGCAACAAGGTTACACTTGAGGATGCAATGAACGTTTTAGGTATTTCGGACAGAAGCTTTGTATTTTCCTTTACCGATGCTTTAATTTCTTCCGACAGCGCCCTTGCATTAAAGAAATGTCGCGAGCTTGAATCAGAAGGCAAGGATATTGGCGTATTCGCCCTTGAGCTTATGGAGCATATGCGCGATATTATGTTATGTATATATGCACCCCTTAGCGAAGAAATTACGTCATTGCCCGTTGAAATGCAGGAGAAGTTAAAAAAGCAGGCTGAAAATGCCAACGGTGAACGCGTTTTAAGAAGTATTGAAATTTTATCAAGGCTTGAAAGTGAAATTAAGCTTCATTCGCGCCCTGAAATTCAGCTTGAAACTGCAGTTGTGCGCATTTGCACACCTCAGCTTGAAAGTGATCTTTCAGCTATTGAGGACAGGCTTAACGTTATTGAAAATAAAATCAAAAACGGAATTTCCGTTTCGGCACCTGAAAACAAAAAGGTTGAAAAAGACTTGCCGTGGATTGATGACGAACCTGAAAAAGTTAAGGCTGGACCTAAGCCAAAGGCAGAAGCTAAGCCCGAAGCTAAGCCAAGCGCACCAAAGGCAAGTGCATCAGGCCATTGGACGGCAATTACACTTAAAATCAAGCAAACGGATTTACCCCTTTATATGATGATTCGTGCTTTTGACGGCATGATTGAGGGCGATAAATTCAATATATATATCCCTGAAAGCGCAAAGCACAAGGAAGCGCTTATCACAAAGAACATTGACACAGTAACCTCAGCCGTTAAAGAGGTTTGCGGGCAGAACCTTAAAGTTATGACCGTTATCGGCACAAAACCACAAAATGAACAGGAAAGCGGTAACGACCTTATGAATGCCGCACTTGATCTGTTTTCATAAAAATTTAAGGAGGATTATTTATTATGGGTAGAGGTGGATTCCCCGGCGGAGGCTTTGGTGGCGGTAATATGCAGCAGCTTCTTCGTCAGGCACAAAAAATGCAGGCTGATATGGAAAAGGCTCAGCAAGAACTTGAAAATCAGGAGCTTGAAGTTTCTTCAGGCGGTGGCATGGTAGTATGCAAGGTTACAGGAAAGGGCGAACTTAAATCAATTAAGATTAACCCCGAAATTGTTGATCCTGATGACGTTGAAATGCTTGAAGATACCATTTGCGCAGCAGTAAAAGAGGCTTTACGTCAGGCTGAAGAACTTAAAAACCAGAAAATGGGCAAGATCACCGGTGGTATGGGCGGAGGTCTTTTCTAAGTGAGTATTTATATTGAGCCTTTGGCTAAGCTTGTAAATGCTTTTTCAAAGCTTCCCGGCATCGGTGGCAAAACGGCTTTGCGCCTTGCTTATCACATTATAAGCGCCCCCGACCAGGACGTTAACGAGCTTATTGATGCTTTAGGCAATATTAAAAAGAAAATTCACTATTGTTCAGAGTGCGGAAACTTCTGCGAGGGCGAAGTTTGCGACGTTTGCGGTGATATAAGACGCGACCATTCTCTTATCTGCGTTGTAAAAGATCCGCGCGACGTTATCGCAATGGAAAAAACAGGTTCTTTTAAGGGCG
>JAZOMK010000022.1:0-1152 GCA_045653985.1 Clostridia bacterium
TATGTTCCTGATTATATCGTTATCAACTTAGGTACTAACGATAGCAGTGCAGATAGCGCTATTTTTGCTAATAACTACGCTAAGTTTATAGAAGATTTAAGGGAAATGAATCCTGATGTTGTAATTTTCTGCATGACTCCCTTTAATGGTGCAAAAGCAATGCAGGTTAAAGCAGCAGTAGCAAAGTTTGAAGAAAACGTTTACCTTATTGATTCTGCAAAGTGGGGCATCCCAGGTGGTTCTGATAATCTTCACCCCGCACCTTCTGCACATGAAGATGCAACTGAAATGCTTTTCGCAGTTCTTGATGCTTACATTACAGACGGTACACTTCCTGAGGTTGAGCCTTACGTAAATGGTATGCAGTTTACCGTAACTGAGGATATCTACCACGCATATCCCTATTTCAGGGCAGGCGCAACCAATGCAACAGGTCTTACTGCTGATATGGCTGATGAAAACGGCTACATCGAAAGAACTTATACCATTTATAACGTTGGCGATTATGACGTAAACGTAAGGGTATGGTGGCAGACAGGCTGGTATGATGTTATTGATAAAACAGCAAAAGTAAATACCGTTGTTAAGAAAGGCCAGAAGGCAGAACTTACCCTTAAATTACAGATTGATGAAAACGGTATGGCAACCCATAAGGATGGTACAAAGGTTGCATTAAGCACAATAAGCTTCAGAACAGAAATCGAACATTCAAATAAATCAGAAACAATTATCCCTGCAGGCACTTCATATATTGTTGTACCTAACGATCATACAGATTTTTCAGTATTGAATATAGCATCAAAGGCTCTTGATAAGGGTACAAATGCAACAGGCGCTGTAGACTTTAACACAATTACTGAGCTTCCCACAGAAAAAATCAAAGGCGCAACAGTTGATATCGGTGCAAGCCTTACAGTAAACTACTATGCACAGCTTTGGGAAAACACCGATGCAATCCTTAAAGTTACACGTGCCGGCGAAACAGTTGAGCTTCAGGGTACATATGATGCGGAAACAGGATATTACATTTACAGCTATAAGGGAATCAATCCTCAGTGCATGACTGATAATATTTCTGCTGAACTCATTGCTGATGATAAGGTTATTTCTGTAAAAGAAGAATATTCAGTTAAGGCATATGCTGATAATCTT
>JAZOMK010000023.1:0-2205 GCA_045653985.1 Clostridia bacterium
TAATTTATCAAGCTGATAAGCAAATTCTTCACCTAAGCCGCTGCTTGCCCCCGTAATAATTGCTAACATAAACTCTCCTTAAAAATCAAAACATTTAATTGCCTTATAGGTTTTATTGCATGGTAAACCCATGATTGCAAAAAAATCGCCCTCAATTTTTTCAATAAAGCGTGCAGAAAGTCCCTGCACCGCATAAGCACCTGCTTTATCGTAAGGCTCGGATGTGGAAACATACCATGATATTTCTTCATCACTTAAATTCATAAACGTTACCGATGCCTTTTCGCAAAAAGAAATCTGCTTTTCCTTTGAAATAACAGCAACACCCGTATAAACGTGATGGGTTTTGCCTGATAGCATTTTTAACATTCTTTTTGCATCTTCTTTATTTTCAGGCTTACCTAAAAACTGATTATCGCAATAAACAGCCGTATCAGAACCGATAACAACAGCATCAGGATACTTTTTTAAAACCTCCTGCGCCTTTGAAAGGGCAACAAGCTCAACCGCTTTTTCAGGCGCAATGGTTTTATCAATTTCTATTTCATTTTCAGCAGGCACTATGGAAAACTCAAGACCTAAAAGCTCGCATATTTCCTTGCGCCTTGGTGAAGCTGATGCAAGTATCAGCATTATTCACCTAAAAGTGCGGCACCGATGATACCTGCACCATTACCCATTTCAGCCTTCATGATTTTTGTACCCATCATACCGCTGAATGTAACGTATTTTTTAACTTCTTCATTAACCCTATCAAGAAGGAAATCACCTGCGTTGGCAACGCCACCGCCTAAAGCGATAACGTCAGGATCAAGGAAGTTTATAATGCTTGCGCAAACTTGTGAAAGGTTTGAAACGTACTCATCAAAAAGCTTAACACCATATTCATCATTTGCCCTTGCAGCATCAACAACTACACGCGCATCAATCACTTCGGCTTTTGCAATTACTGAATCAGGATACTTGTCCACATCCTTTTGTGCCATTTTGATCAATGCTGTTGCTGAGCAGTAAGCTTCAACGCAACCTTTATTACCGCAACCACACTGGTTACCGCCTGCAATGAAGGTTGTATGACCGATTTCAGCACCGATATTGTGGCTACCTGTATGAAGTTTGCCGTTTAAAACAATACCGCCGCCTACGCCTGTACCTAACGTAAGCATTAAGAAGTTCTTTGTACCCTTACCGCAACCGCTGATATATTCTGCCCATGCGGCAACGTTAGCATCATTGCCCAAATATACGGGTTTGTTTATATACTGTTGAAGTTTCTGGCGGATAGGATAATTTTCAAAATGGATATTGCTGTTATCCGTTACAATACCGGTTTCGTTATTAAGTACGCCGGGTGCACCAATACCGATATATTTAATATCATCAAGTGTAAGACCTGCTTCTTCAATAAGTTCATTGGCAAGTCTGCCCATATCTTTGGGGATTTCGTCAAGATTTCTCTCTAAAAGTGTAGGTGTTGACTTCTGTTTAACGATTTCCATTTTCTCATTAACAAGACCTACTGCTATGTTTGTTCCGCCTAAATCAATTCCTATTGTATACATTTTTATTCCTCCATCATTTTTAACTGTCTTTCTCTTATTTCTTCAAGGGCATCATACCCTGATTGTTTAAGCCTTGTATTTCTTGCGGCAGATTCCATAATTATTGCAAGGTTTCTGCCCGGCTGAACGGGAATAGTCAAAAGCGGTACTGAAACACCTAAAATATTCTGCCTATCCTCATCCATACCTAAACGGTCATAGTCCTTATCCTTATCTCTAAACTCAAGATGCACAACAAGGTCAATACTTTTTGAATTTATAACTGCGCTGATGCCGTACATTCTTTCAACATTGATTATACCTACACCGCGGATTTCCATCATATGCCTAATGTTTTCAGGCGCTTCGCCTACAAGACGATTTTCAGCAATTTTCTTTATAATTACCGCATCATCGGCAACAAGACGGTGGCCACGTTTAACAAGCTCAAGGGCGGCTTCACTTTTGCCGATGCCCGAATCGCCGGTTATTAAAATGCCTAAGCCGTAAATATCAAGCAATACTGCGTGCATGGTTGTCATAGGCGCAAGCTTATGGTTTAAATAGCCTGAAAGTTCAGCAACCAACTTTGTTGCCGTTGACTTTTGTGATTTAAAAACAACCGTACCGCTTTTTTCAGCACATTCCTTTATTTCAGGAATTT
>JAZOMK010000024.1:0-1286 GCA_045653985.1 Clostridia bacterium
GTTTTCTTAACCAAATCGAAAAGATAAGCGGTGCTTCTATCACCATCAAACCATTCTTCATTACCGTGGCGTGCGATAAGACGCAGTACATGTATACGAGGATGATTCATCAAATCAGTATCTTGTACGTCAGAAACGCTATCAACAATTACGTGTATATCGTCGTGCATAATGAGCCTCCTTAAAAGCATTTATACCGAATTTAACCTATAGTTAACTTATATTTTATCACATCACTTTTCGTTTTGCCACATTCCTGTCACAATCTTTCCTACATATATATATGAAGGCTTTTAATTATTTATTTAACGTTAATAAAAAGCCAAGATAGCAAAAAAAAAAAGCCCTTGCGAGAAGGGCCAAATGAGGGGCTGTTTGATTGCCTTAAGTATAACAAACTTGTATACAAAATGCAAGCCAAATAACCCCAATATTTTAGGGAATTAACGGTTTTCTGACACAATATAAAGTGGTAGTTCTAAAATCACTTTTTAACAGAACCATCTGCATTGCCACCGTTAGCAAGAATTGCTTTTACTACGGTATCAATGCCTGCTTTTGCATCAACTTCACTGCTTCTGATACTGGGAGCTAAATCTTTAGCAGCCTTGCTTTCGCCTGATAAATCACCTTTTTCAGCTTTAAGCATGGCAGCATTGTACTCTTCTTCGAAAAGTCTGCTAGATTCTACAACTCTGTCGCTAGGTCTCACGCCTTGCATTTGTGCAACTTTAGCGCGCAAACCAGTCATATCAGGAACCCAGTAAGCAGTTTCATTAAGATGTACAGGTGCACCGGGAACAGTTTCAATTTTCACACCAGGCCCGCCATCTTTAACACGAATATAAAGAGCAGTACCAATATGTCCTAAATCACTTACGGAAAGGTCACTAACGAGCATTGCTAACAATTTTTGATACAAGCCGTCAATATACATAACCATCAGGTTATCAGCAATCTTTTCGTACATTTTTACGATAAAGCGTTGTTGGCGATGAATACGAGCGTTATCACCTTCTGCATCACGATAGCGCACAAACTGAATTGCTTCCTTACCGTTGATGTTTTGGAAACCTTTCTTCAAATCAACAGTAAAGCCATCATTCTTATCAACGGAATACATATCTTTTTCTACTAAGAAATCTAAACCGCCGATATCATCGATGATTTCTTCAAACTCTTTAAAACCAATCAAAAGATGTCTGTGAATCTTAATACCTAAGAATTCTTCCATGGTTTGTTTAGTAAGTTTAAAGCCACCGTAGGAATAAGAATGATTTATTTTA
>JAZOMK010000025.1:0-3995 GCA_045653985.1 Clostridia bacterium
AACCAGTCAACGTCATTTGTGCGCCATGACATAATTTCAAGCATTTTTGTTTCCCACTTGCGCTCATTTTCACGCATTGCATCAGTATATTCAGGTTCCATAGTAGTATCAATTTCGCAATAGCCAAAGATATAGCCGCCTGCATTCCAAATTGAGAAGTTACTGCCGGGACCCTCGTTTATTTTATCACCGCGTTTTTCGATTAAAGCATCATGGCGTGCTTTATATTCTTCCTCTTGCCCTTCAACAAGTTTTGTGATAAATACCCTGTGGCGGATAAGCTCTTTACTTTCTCTTACAATACCAAAATCATGATACATAAGACGCATTTCCTCAAAGGGCGTTGATATCCAATCAAAGCTATCGTTAAACCATTTTTCGGCAAGATTCTTATCTTCATCAGTAAAAGTAAAACCATCCTCAGTTTCATAGTAGCCGAACACAAGATTCTGAACTGACCAAATGCTGAAGTTAGTCATTTTTTTTGCATCTAAAAATGCAGTAAGATCTTTCCAGATTGCGCCTAAAGCGTTTCTGAATTTAAGGGTTTGTCCCTTTTTAATTTCCATTGCAAAGCCGTGTCTTTCCATAATAAACCATCCTTTTTATTAAGTTATGGAGGTATTATACCACACTTCCTTTTTTAATTCAACAGTTTTTAATTGACAACTTCACATATATATTATAGAATAATACGTAATTAAATTTTGAAACGGAGTTTTAAAATATGTCAAAACCTTATGAACACTTAATAATAGAAAAAAAGTGGCAAGATATCTGGGAAAATGAGCAGGCTTTTAAGGCTGACGATTCAGATACTTCCAAGCCTAAATTTTATGGGTTAATTGAGTTCCCTTATCCATCAGGTGCAGGTCTCCACGTTGGTCATCCCCGTTCAAACACCGCCCTTGATATTATTTCAAGAAAGCGCCGTATGCAGGGTTATAACGTGCTTTACCCCATCGGTTGGGATGCTTTTGGTCTTCCTACCGAAAACTTTGCAATTAAAAATAACATTCACCCTGAATTGGTTACAAAAAACAACGTTGACCGCTTCAGAGAACAGCTTAAAAAAATCGGTTTCTCCTTTGACTATTCAAGAGAAGTAAACACCACCGATTCCAATTATTATAAGTGGACACAGTGGATTTTCCTTCAGCTTTTCAAAAAAGGTCTTGCTTATAAGAGTGAAATCGCCATTAACTGGTGTACCTCATGTAACGTAGGCCTTGCTAATGAAGAAGTTGTTGGCGGCGTATGCGAGCGTTGCGGTGGCGAAGTTATAAGAAAAACCAAGAGCCAGTGGATGCTTCGTATTACTGATTATGCACAGAAACTTCTTGATGGTCTTGATGATGTTGACTTTATCGAAAAGGTAAAAACACAGCAGAAAAACTGGATCGGCAAATCTCAGGGCGCACTTGTTAAGTTTAACGTACCTGCATATAATGATGCACTTACTGTATTTACAACACGCCCCGATACACTTTTCGGTGCAACATATATGGTAATTTCACCTGAACATCCCATGATTGATGCTTTAGGCGATAAAATAAAGAATCTTTCAAGTGTTCTTCAGTATCGCGAAGAAGCACAGCGAAAGAGCGATTTTGAACGTACCGAAACTGCAAAGGAAAAGACCGGTGTTGTGCTTGAAGGCATTACTGCAATCAATCCTCTTACCGAAACACAAATTCCTATCTGGGTATCAGACTATGTTTTAATGTCATACGGCACAGGCGCTATTATGGCAGTACCTGCCCATGACGACCGCGACTGGGCGTTTGCTAAGAAGTTTGAGTTACCTATTATCGAAGTTGTTGCCGGTGGCGACGTTCAGAACGAAGCATTTACAGATATTGAAACAGGCACAATGGTAAACAGCGGTTTCTTAAACGGTTTAACAGTTAAAGAAGCAAAAGAAGCTATTATCAAACATCTTACAGAAAAAGGCATTGGTGAAGCAAAAGTAAACTACAAACTCCGCGATTGGGTTTTCTCACGTCAGCGTTATTGGGGCGAGCCTATTCCCCTTGTTTACTGCGAAAAGTGCGGTTGGGTTCCCGTTGATGAAAGCGAGCTTCCCTTAACATTACCTCATACTGATGACTTTATTCCTACAGCTGATGCACAATCACCTTTAGCTAAGCTTGATGATTGGGTAAATACAACTTGCCCCCATTGCGGTGCACCTGCAAAACGTGAAACCGATACAATGCCTCAGTGGGCAGGTTCATCATGGTATTTCATCCGTTACGTTGATCCTCACAACACAGGCGCTATTGCCGATATGGAAAAAATGAAATATTGGCTTCCCGTTGACTGGTATAACGGTGGTATGGAGCATACAACACTTCACCTTTTATACTCACGTTTCTGGCATCGTTTCCTTTATGATATCGGTGTTGTACCTACAAAAGAGCCTTATCTTAAACGTACAAGCCACGGTATGATTTTAGGCGAAAACGGTGAAAAGATGAGCAAATCACGCGGCAACGTTATTAACCCTGATGATATCGTTGAAGAAATCGGTGCTGACTCATTCAGAATGTACGAAATGTTCATGGGCGCATTTGATCAGGCTATTCCGTGGTCAACAAAGGGCGCAAGAGGATGCAGAAGATTCCTTGAGCGCGTATGGCGTTTATCCGACCTTGTTCAGGACGTTGAAACGACAAAGGAACGTGAAGCATTACTTCACAGCACGATTAAGAAGGTTTCTGAAGACTTTGAACAGATGAAGTTCAATACCGCTATCGCTGCTATGATGGCATACGTAAACGATATTTACAGACTTAACAGTATTTCAAAGGACGAATTAAAAGTTCTTCTTATACTCCTTAACCCTGTAGCACCTCACTTAACAGAAGAAATGTGGGAAGATGCAGGCTTTGATGGCAGACTTTATCAGGCTTCATGGCCTATCTGGGATGAAAAGAAGCTTGTTAAGGATGAAGTTGAAATCGTTGTTCAGATTTGCGGTAAAATCAAAGCTAAAATAATGATTCCTGCTGACCTTGATAAAGCCGGTATGGAAAAGCTTGTTGAAACCGACGATACCGTTAAAAACCTCGTTGCAGGCAAAGATATTAAGAAAATCGTTGCTGTACCCGGTAAGCTTTTAAACATCGTTGCTATCTAAAAAATTATCCCCTGATTAAAAAATCAGGGGACTTTTTTATCTTTTTACAAATATTCTGAATATTGCCGAAACAACACTTAAACCTAATGTAATAGCACCTATAAAAAGTATGGTTTGTAATGCGTAATGCTTGCATTGATCCCAATCGCTTAATACGGCATACTGCATTGTGTAATACAAAAGGCTTCCCGGTATTAAAGGGATTACCGCAGTAATCATAAAAACCGTTGTCGGTGCTTTTAATATGCGGGCAAAAATCTCACCGTATATACCACATATTGAAGCTGAAAGGAATGCAGATAAGAACAGATTATCAAAAAAGTGCATTGAAAGAAGATACATTCCCCAGCATAAGAATCCGCCTAAACCTGCGGCAACAATTCGTTTTGGTTTCACATTAAATATAAGTGCAAAGCCTATTGAACCCATTATTGCACATAGAAGTTGAAGTACGTAATTCATACTACACCTCCCATAATCACCATACTAAGCATAAACCCACCAGCCAATGCGATTGCCCATAAAAGGCTTTCTGAAAACTTTATAATGCCTGAAATTGTATCACCGATAACTATATCGCGTACGCTGTTTGTTATGGCAACACCGGGGATAATTAACATTATATCGCCAATAATAACTTTATCAACGTTAAGTGCAGGCAACAATAATTTAAAGGAATATATGCCTACCCCTGCAAATAAAGCCGTTACAAAATAACACAGAACCTTGTTCGGTGAAACCGTTGCAAAATACTCCTGCATCAAATATATGGCAACAGCAAATACACCTGCCACACAAGCATCCACAACGTTACCGCCAAAGAAAAGTGCAAAGAAGTCGGATCGTAGCCATG
>JAZOMK010000026.1:0-4056 GCA_045653985.1 Clostridia bacterium
AAGGACATTGAAGTTGATTTAAAGGAAATAACTGCTATTGACCTTTCAAATATTGAAAGAAACCCTGACCCCACTACCGTAGGTGTAATCCGTTGGGATGCGTGGTATGGTCATGATGGCGTTGAAAGAAGTGTTATCTCTGAAGTTGAAAAAACGTTATCTCCTAAAGAATTTCATTTCCGTGCACCCTTCTTTGCAGAGGTAACTGAAACGGGCGGTATTATTATTCCCGAATATACGCAAGAAGTTTTTGATAAAGAGATGGAATATGCCATTGAGGCAGGAATCGATTATTTTGCTTTTTATTGGTATGAGGATGCAATGCAGACGGCTCGAAAGCTTTATCAGACCAGTAAATATAATGACAAAGTAAAAATGTGCATTATGTTTGGTGGCGGTAACGGCAGCATTGAACAGCATCAGGAAATGGCAAAGCTTCTTAAAGAAGATTATTATATGACTGTTTTAAACGGCAGACCTTTAATGTACTACGATTGCACTTACAAAAGTGCCGAGGAATCCATTAAATATTATCGTGGACTTTGCGAAAAATTGGGTATTCCTGAACCCTACGTTGTATGCCTGAAAGCTAATCCCGGTGAAGAAACGCTTCCCGGTGTTGATGCAATAGGCGATTATGCCGTAAGCAATCAGAGCCTCAATATGTCATTCAATGAGCTTGCATCTAATGCAAAAAAGAAGTGGATGAGTTATCAGAGAGGAAATGCTCAATATGTGCCTCTTGTAACAACGGGATACAACTTGCTTCCAAGATATAAGAATCAGGTTTTTTGGATGAACGTTACCAACGATAAGGTTGCCGATTACGCAACTGCAGAAGAAATCGGTGCTCATTTAACCAGCGCACTTGAATATATGCAGGATGTTGACGTTACGGAAAAAACGAAAGCTAATACTGTTCTTATGTATGCTTGGAATGAACACGATGAGGGTGGATGGATTTGTCCTACCTTAAAGGTTGATGAAAACGGAAATCAGCTTTATGGCGAAAACGGTGAAAAGCTTGTTGATACAAGCAGAATTGAAGCCGTAAAGAAAGCGATAACGGATTTTAAGACAAACGATCAAAACAATCAGAGCAATCAAAATAATGAAAATAATCAAAACAATCAAAACAATCAAAACAATAATTTAGACGGTAATGAAAAGGACGGCAACAACTTATTAACATACATTTTAATAGGTGGGGCAGTAGTGCTTGTTGGCATTGTTGTTACTGTTGTTATAGTAAAAAAGAAAAAAGCAGAGGACAATAACTAATGGCAGAAAAAGAGATTTTTACAGAAAATAAAAAAACGCTGGGCGTAATCCGTTGGGATGCTTGGTACGGACACGACGGAAATCCTAACAGTGTAATAAGCAACGTTGAAAGAACTCTTTCACCACCTGAATTTCATTTCCGCGCACCGTTTTTTGCCAAGGTAACGGAGGATAATAAAATTGAGTTTCCCGAATATACTCAAGAGATTTTCGATAAAGAAATGGAATATGCAATAGAGGCGGGCATCGATTACTTCGTTTATATGTTTTATGCAGACGATATGAAAAAAGCTCGTGAAATGCACCTTAAAAGCAAATATAAGAATGACGTGAAGCTTGCTTTTTGCACACACGGCTTTCCAAAAGAGCGTGTACCTGAATACATAAGATATTTTAAAGATGAATGTTATATGACCGTTTTAAACGGCAGACCTATTATCTATTACTTTACAGCCTTTGAACACGCAAAAAATTGCATACAGATGTTAAAGGAAGCTTGTGAAGAAGAGGGGTTACCAATACCATATTCAGTTGTTTGCAACATTGGTACTGAGGATACTATCAATTCAGGGGCAGATGCAAAAGGACAGTATGCAATAGCAGGCTCCAATGGTGAAAGCTTTAAATCAGTGCGCGAAAAGGCAAAGGCTACGTGGCTTGATTTTAAATCAACGGGTATGCAATACGTTCCGTCGGTTTCAACGGGCTATCATACATTGCCAAGAGTAAAGAACCCTGTTTTCTGGATGGCTTGCGGAGAAACAGGATGGGCACAGTATGCAGAACCCAATGAAATTGCCGAGCATCTTCAGGAGGCATATGACCATTTAGACGAAAACAACGGTCAGACAAACTTAAACACTCTTTTAATGTATGCTTGGAATGAGCACGATGAGGGTGGATGGATTTGTCCCACAATCGCAGTTGATGAAGAAGGCAGACAACTTTTTGATGAAAACGGCAACGCCTTAATTAACCGCGAAAGAATAGATGCAGTTAAAAAAGTTACTTCAAAAATAAAATGTGATGAGCATTTTTAATATAAATAAATAAAAAGGAGAGAAAAATATGAAAAAGATTTTATCAATTCTGCTCAGCGTAGCAATAGTTCTTTCTTGCATTGGGATAATCTCCTTTGCACAAGAAAGTACCGATGCTGTAAAACTTATCAGTGATGCAGCATCGACGTTAGAAGGTCAGACTTCTGTTCCGTCAGAAATCACAATTACCGCAGGTCTTACCAGTCAAACTTGGAGACTTAGTCTTGCAGATGATGCAACTTACGGCAAGGTTGTTTGGTGGCGCGGCTCGACAGCCTACACTTATGCAGGTCCTCAGTGGGCTTATGCAGATAGACTTAATAGTTATCTTGCAGAAAATGATGCTGAAAAGTACATCGTTACAATTTCAGCAAAAGTTAAGTATGTAACAGATGATGGTTCAGGTTCAGCAACTGATAAGTGCCTTACCTTTGGCTTCCGTTCTTCTGCAGGAATGGTTGGCTGGGGCGATGTAATCGGTTACAACACTTGGGTTGACGCATCAGCTACTAAGGAACTTACAAAGGCTGAGGTTCAGGCTTTAACAAGTTCAAAGCTTACTTTTGATGGATATACCAAGGCCGCTAACAGTGGTACTGATAAGGCTGTATTCTTTGATAGCGTACAGATGACCATTGAAGCAGTTAAAGAAGAGGGTGGCGAGGTTATCACTCCTACCGAAAACAACCTTATCAGCGCAGGTGCATCAAACTTTGAAGGTCAGACTTCAATCCCTGCTGATATTACATATGTTGGCACAGTTGCTTCTTGGCGTATGGGTCTTGCAGACGATGCTGTTCAGGGCAAAGCCTTAAGATACCGTTGCCATGCTTCGGACACATATTCCGGTCCTCAGTGGGCTTATGCAGATGCACTTAATTCATATCTTGCAGAAAATGATTTTGCAAAATATAAAGTAACAATTTCAGCAAAAGTTAAGTACGTAACAAGCGATGGCTCAGGTACTTTAGATGATGAATGCCTTTCATTTGGCTTCCGCAATTCTACAGGTATGAATGGCTGGGGTAGGGTAAAAGGCTATAATGCTTGGGTAGAAGCATCCTTTACCAAGGAACTTACAAAGGCAGAAGTTCAGGCATTGGCATCAGCAAAGCTTACATTTGACGGTTATACAAAGGCTGCTTATTCTGATACAACAACAGAAAAGGCTATTTTCTTTGATGATATTAAACTCGTTATTGAAAATATTGAGGAAGAAGTTGAGCCTACAACAAACCTTATCGGCGCAGCAGCATCAAACTTTGAAGGTCAGACTTCAATCCCTAATGATATTACATATGTTGGCACAGTTGCTTCTTGGCGCATGGGTCTTGCAGACGATGCTGTTCAGGGCAAAGTATTAAGATATCGCAGAGCTTTTGCGGATTCTTGGTCAGGTCCTCAGTGGGCATATTCAACCGCTCTTACTGAATACCTTGCAGAAAACGAAAGCGAAAAATTTGTTGTAACAATTTCTGCAAAAGTTAAGTATGTAACAAGTGATGGTTCAGGCGCAGCCGATGAAGAAGCGATGAAATTCGGTTTCCGTAACGGCAATACCTTTACAAAATGGGGTGAAGTTTTAGGCTTCAATACTTGGGTAGAAGCTTCCTATTCAAGAATTTTAACAAGATCAGAACTTGAAGCTTTAGTTGGTTCAACACTTACCTTTGATGTCTATACAAAGGATGCTTATTCTGATACAACAACAGAAAAGGCTATTTTCTATGATGAT
>JAZOMK010000027.1:0-2338 GCA_045653985.1 Clostridia bacterium
AAATAGGACTTTTTCAAACTGAAATTGACAAAAAATAAAAGAAATACTATAATATCCACAAGAATTTTAAATGAGGTGCTTATGGAAAATCAGGACATTTTAGAACTGTTAAGCAATTATAATTGTTATACGCAGGTAAACGTGTGCGTTCTTCAAACGTGGGAGCATATTAAAGGTTTCTCCTGCATTGATAACCCCAAGCAAAATGACTTGCTTTTATACGTTAACCAATGCAAAGTAACCTATAAAATGAAGGATGAAGAAACCTTTTCGGCAATAAATGGCGATATTATATACATTCCAACGGGCAAAGAGTACACCTTGAATATTGATGAACGTGATAGCGAAAACGGTTGTACTTACGGTATAAATTTCCTTGTTTTTGATGAAAATCATAAGCGTTTGCTTCTAAAAAATAATGGTGTGTTTTCAAACAATAAACATCTTAAAAAGATTTTTGGCGAAATGAGCGATTTATCTGATGCCGGCAAACGCTATTATGCAAAATTGCAAGCACTTTTTTACGAAATAATCGTTGCACTAAGTGTTGATAAGAAAAAGCACGATATTAAAAATTATTCAGCAATCGAAAAGGGAATAGAGTATCTTGAAAAAGATACAACTCTTTCTTTAAATATAGCCGATATAGCCAAAATGTGCAACGTAAGCCACAATTATTTTTGTAAATTATTCAAGGCATATTCGGGTATTACGCCTGAAGAATATATTTTAAAAGCCAAAATGGAAAAGGCAAAAACCGCTTTAAAGGAAACCCAATTATCAATATCTGAAATTGCTGAACAAATCGGCTTTCAGGATTCTTCGTACTTTTGCCGTATTTTTAAAAGAAAATGCGGTGTTTCACCTTTAAAATACAGGAAAATGACAGAAGAGTATTTCATATAAGTACATAATCGGTTGACAAAAAGCGCGTATTGAATGTATAATTTATTTAGGTAATTTTTTCTCTTAATTAGGAGTGTAACTTATGGATAAAGTAACTGAAATTTTTGCATCAAACGTATTTAATGATGACGTTATGCGCCAAATGCTGTCCAAGGAGGCTTATGAAGGCTTACAATCAACTGTTAAGCACGGCCACCGTCTTGATATATCCATAGCCAATGATATTGCAAATGCAATGAAGGATTGGGCTATTGAAAAAGGTGCAACTCATTTTACCCATTGGTTCCAGCCTATGACGGGCATCACAGCCGAAAAGCACGATAGCTTTATTTCGCCAACCGCTGACGGCAAAATTATTATGGAATTTTCAGGTAAGGAGCTTATAAAGGGCGAATCCGATGCTTCAAGCTTCCCTAACGGCGGTCTTCGTGCTACTTTTGAAGCTCGAGGCTATACTGCATGGGATCCTACAAGCTATGCTTTTATTAAAGATGGCGTGCTTTGCATCCCTACTGCTTTCTGCTCTTACGGCGGTCAGGCACTTGATAAAAAGACGCCTTTGTTGCGCTCAATGGAAGCAATGAACCGTCAGGCAATGCGCCTTTTAAAGTTGTTTGGCTCTGATGCTTCAAGCATTAAAACAACTGTTGGACCTGAACAGGAGTATTTCTTAATTCCTAAAGAACTTTTTGATAAACGTAAGGACCTTATCTATACGGGCAGAACGCTTTTTGGTGCAATGCCATCAAAGGGACAGGAGCTTGACGACCATTACTTTGGTTCAATTAAACCTCGCGTTCATGCCTTTATGAAGGATCTTGATAAAGAATTATGGAAGCTTGGCGTACTTGCTAAGACTGAACATAACGAAGCCGCACCTGCACAGCACGAACTTGCACCTATTTTCACAACAGCAAATATTGCCGTTGACCATAACCAGCTTACTATGGAAATGATGCAGAAAATCGCGCGCGAGCATGACCTCGAATGTCTTTTACATGAAAAGCCTTTTGAAGGTGTAAGCGGTAGCGGTAAGCACAACAACTGGTCAATTTCAACTGATACGGGCGTAAACCTTTTAAATCCAGGTGAAACACCTTATGAAAATGCACAGTTCCTTTTATTCCTTTGCGCAGTTATTAAAGCGGTACATGAATATCAGGGCTTATTGCGTATTTCTATTGCAAGCGCAGGTAATGACCACCGCTTAGGTGCATCTGAAGCACCTCCTGCAATCGTTTCAATGTTCTTAGGTGATGAGCTTTCAGGCATCTTGGATGCTATTGAACAAGGCACAACTTATGAAGGCAAAGAAAAAGAACAGTTAAAAATCGGTGTTCATATTTTGCCCAGATTTCCCAAAGATGCTACCGACCGCAACCGTACAAGTCCTTTTGCGTTTACTGGTAATAAGTTTGAGTACCGTATGCTT
>JAZOMK010000028.1:0-15482 GCA_045653985.1 Clostridia bacterium
TAAGTTTGGTATCAATATTTACAATTCTGCCGTTGATTTTTGCACCGATGCACCTATGACCGATTGATGAGTGAACCGCATAAGCAAAGTCAAGAGGTGTTGCGCCCATAGGCAGACCTTTAACGTCGCCTTTGGGAGTAAATACAAAAACTTCATCATTAAAAAGTTCGGTTTTAACAACATCAAGAAATTCTGCGCTGTCCTTTGCTTCATGTTCAAGGTCCATCATTCTTCTCAGCCAGCTTAATTTCTCTTCACCCGTTGTAATATCTCCGCCACCTTCTTTATACTTCCAGTGTGCGGCAACACCATATTCAGCGGTGTTGTGCATTTCTTCAGTACGTATCTGAATTTCAAAGGGTTTGCCGTTTTTGCCTATAACGGTGGTATGCAAGGATTGATACATGTTTGCCTTGGGCATTGCAATATAATCCTTAAATCTGCCGGGCATAGGAATAAACTCGCTGTGCATTATACCCAATGCTTCATAACAATAGCGCACATCAGTAACAATTATACGCACCGCAGATAAGTCATAAATATTATCTAAATTATCACTTGCCTGCTGACGCATTTTTTTGTACACGCTGTAATAATGTTTAGGTCTGCCGTAAACCTTTGCAGGAATAGTATCTTCAACAAGCTTTCTGTTGATTATTGAAATAATTTCTTCAATAACGCGTTCTCTTTCATCTCTGCCCTCGTTTATTGCACCTTCGATATAGTTATATGCTTCAGGCTCAAGATATTTAAGGCACAAATCTTCAAGACGCCATTTTATCTGATAAATACCCAAACGGTTTGCAAGGGGCGCATAAATATCCAGCGTTTCTTTGGCAATACGACGCTGTTTTGCTTCTTCACATGAAGAAAGAGTCTGCATATTATGAAGGCGGTCGGCAAGCTTTACAAGGATAACCCTTATATCGTGTGCCATGGCAAGAAACATTTTACGTAAGTTTTCTGCCTGCGCCTCTTCTTTGGAAGCAAACTGAATTTTATTAAGTTTTGTAACACCGCGCACAATTTCGCTAATTCCGCTACCGAATTTTTCAGTAATTTCTTCCTGTGTATGCTCAGTATCTTCAACAACGTCATGAAGAAGTGCCGCACAAACGGCTTCGGCATCCATATTCATATCAGCAAGAATTTCGGCAACGTGTTCAGGGTGCGTTATATACGGCTCGCCTGATTCGCGCATCTGATTGCCATGCGCTTCTTTTGCAAGAGCATGGGCGGCTATTATTCTTTCTGCATCCTCTTGGGAGTACTGTTTAATGATTTTTTCTATCATACTTTATTCCTGTTTGTTACACATTTTAATAAATTCATATAATAACGGCTTTCTTCAAGAGTACGTTTTTCAGCTTCGCGATTAACAGTAATCTTAAATTCGCTACCGCTTGTTACGTTTATAAACTGAAGCTCCTTAAATACTTCTACCGCAACCATTGTTATTGGCATCGGTATTTGTTTTTTATCCGCAATAAGCCTTAAGAAACTTTTTGCGTTTTCAAAAATCCCCTCATTCTGACATATTGCGCGATAAGCAAGCATCATATTTTCTCTGTTAATCTGCTTATATTCTTCATATATCGAATCAAAAAGTTCAAAAGTACCTTTTAAAGCATAAATTTCAAGCCAGGGTGCTTTTTCAAATATACTGTCAGCAAAGCCAAAGTTTAGCATATCGTATATTATTACCCGTTTAAAAGGCGTAAAATCAATTTTATCTACTTCAGCACCGATAACTAAAGAATTATATCCACAATTCTTATTTATCGGCACACCCATAGAAATATCACAGCGCGGTGCTTCATTTTCAAGCATACTTACGCAACCATTTGCATATTCAGGATGATCGCACAAAATAAGTGTACCCGAAATGTCATCATCGCACCACTCGGATATCATATAATTAAGTTCTTCTGAATCTTCAATCACCTGAACATTGGCTTTATTTGTTTTTGGTAAAGCAAGCCTTTCATAGAAGATTGAAGTTAATTCCTCCGCTTTCTGGCGAGGTTTGATGTTTTCATCCTCTTTAAATTCAGAAAGTTTAAGGCTTACGTTTTCAATATTCTGCCATACGTTTACTTCAGGCTTAATAATTGCAGAGCCTTGTTGAAGGTTGAAGTAATCACAATTATGTTTTTCATAATTAAAGGCGATGGCATCAGCCTTTGCAGTATCATCCTGCAAATACATTTTTAAATGATTTTTTAAATTGCCTATTTTTTTCATTCCGCCCGCAAGGCAGTTATCAATCCTTAAAGTTATTTCCGGATTTTCGCTGCCGCAAGGCTGAAAAAGTTGAAGTCTTTTGCAAAAATCAACTGTAATTTCCTTGATTTTTGCTTTTGCATCATAAGTTTCAACGGGATAGAAAATCACCTGATTAAAATCAAGCAAATATTCATTAAGGCGTGCAGTTAAATCATCTAAACGTTCTTCCCTAACGCTCATACCTGCCGCCATTTTGTGGCCGCCAAACTGAACCAATATATCAGAAGCAAAGCTAAGCATATCATAAAGGTCAATACCCTCAATGCTTCTGCCTGAGCCTTTGCACATACCATTTTCGTCTATTGTAAACATTATTGCAGGGCGCTTATATTTTTCACAAAGGCGTGATGCGCATATACCGATAACACCATCATCCCAGCCTTTACCTGCTAAAACAAGAACCTTACCTTTTTGAATAAGCATCTTTTCTTTTATCTGGTTTTCGGCATTTTCAAGGATTCTTTTTTCTGCATCCTGTCGTTTAAGGTTATATTCCGAAAGTGTATTTGCAATTCTTTTGGCATCTTCGCCCGTTGCTTTTAAAAGTTCAAAGGCTTCCTCTGCCTTTTCCATTCTGCCTGCCGCATTAAGGCGCGGTGCAATTACAAAGCCGATTGTCTGCGAATTAACTTCGCCCTGATGTCCTGCACTTTCAAGAAGCGATTTATAACAATCACGAGGTGAAGTGTTAAGTATTTCAAGACCTTTTTTTACTAAAAATCTGTTCTCGCCCTTTAACGGTACAACATCGGCAATAGTTGCAACTGCGGCATAATCAATATACTCTATTGCATCATCATTTAAAAGTGCCTGAGCAATTTTAAAGGCTATACCTGCACCGCAAAGTTCGGTATTTTTATAATTATCTCCCGGCTGACCGGGTTTAACTATAAGGCAAGGCGGTATTTCCTGCCCAATGGTATGGTGGTCGGTAACGATAATCTCCCTGCCCAATTCCATTTGTTTTTTTATAAGTTCAACTGAAGCAATGCCACAGTCAACGGTAATAACTAAATCACAACCATCTTCAAATATGCTGTTTAAAGCATTTTCATTAAGACCGTACCCCTCTGTATGTCTGTCAGGGATATAGTAAGATGTTTTGATACCCAATCTTTCAAAGGCACTTGTAAGGATTGCCGTTGCAGAAATACCATCAACGTCATAATCGCCATAAACAGTTACTTTCTGATTATTTTCTTTTGCTGAAAAAATCCTTTTAACAAGCACGTCCATATTAAGCATTGAAAAAGGATCGTTTAAATCTTTTTCAGAAGGGTATAAAAACTCAAGGCATGTTTCTTTTGTAACAAGCCCTCTGTTATAAAGAATCTGTGCAAAAAGCTTGTCGCATTGAAGTTCCTCCGCCAATGCTTCAACCGCACTAAAATCTATTTGCGATATTTTCTTTTTAGCTTTTAACGCTACAGGCATATTCCCTCCGAAAATAAATAAAAATACACAAAACTCCCTTCCACCGTGCAGAAGGGAGTTTCCTTAGAAACACATTAAGCCTTTTTTGAACCGTTTAACATTTCAGGCATAACAAGTATTACCACAGCGGCATTTATAATAACACCGATAAGTGCGGTAGTTGCAAAGTTTGCAAGCATTGAACCGCCAAAGATAAGCACAACTGCAAGACCAACAGCGGCAACTGCTGATAAAACTGCAACGATTTTATCGTGCTGATTTACTGATTCAATAATTGCCATTTCCTTGCTCTCAATTCTTGCAAGGTTGCCCTTTAAGGTAAGTGCAAAAACAACTGTAAAGCCGTAAGCAACTGCACAAGCAATCATCAATGCAGGAATTGTATAACCTGTAATCTGAATACCTAAAAGACCTACAATGCCAAGTGTTGCTACACCTGTAACAAACATATTTATTACAGCATAGATACCTAACTGAACACCGAATCTGATAAATACGTATGCAAGCATGATAATGCCAACAATGATCGCAGGCCACATTGAAACAACTGCATCCTTATTAAGTGTTGATGACATATTTGACATATCTGTGCAAGTGCTAAGGAAGAACTTGTTGCTGAAAAGTTCTTTTGCATTATTATAGATTTCAACAGCTTCTTCTGCTGAATTTGCTTCAAAGCTTATGGTTACAGCGCGGGCATCAATATATTCGCCACTGCCATTATCGATTAAGTGATTCTGAACGATATAATTCTTTGCGCCTGCTTCATCAAGAATAGCCTCAACCTCTGAAACTTCAAAAGCATCAACAAGGCTGGCTGAGAATAAATAAGTACCGCCAACATCAATACCGCGATCAAAGCCAACAAGTGCGCCTGCAATAAGTAATACTGCTGCTAAAACAACTGCCGCTAAAACAACTGAAAGTTTCTTCATATTACTCACCCCTCTTAAGACCCATTGCTTTATTGCTTGCACCTAAACCAACAAAAATCTTTGCAATGAATTTAAGTACGTAAATCGAAGCAAGTGCTGAAATAACTGCACCGCCCATTACAGCGATACCAAATGAATCGAAACCTGAACCAATAATCCAGAAGCCGATACCGATTACTGCTGCAACTATTGAAAGTTCAAATACGAAGTTTCTTGCATCAACTACACCGTTATCAAGTGCTGAAACAACGTCTTTGCCTTTTAAGTACGAGTTTGTAACCTTGTTAAGTACAAGGATATGAGCAAATATCATTATAAGCATACCAACAAGTATACCTGCTACTGCACTTGCATCAACAAGCAACCAGTTAAACGTTGCTGCGAAGAATTCATATGCAAGGAAGCCAATAAATACTGAAAGTGTTGCTGCAAGACCAAGAAGCTTGCTTGAAAGAATGAAGTATACAGCCGCAACAATAATAATTGCAAGTATTGCAAGACCTAATACTGTAATTGCATTTTCGCCAGCAGTACCGGTTATCATCTGTGCTGCTACCACTTTAACAGTACCTTCGATAGCACCTGAATTTGCACACATTTCAAAAATTTCAGCTGAGCTTTCTGAGCCTGTTGCAAACTTCAATGTAACTTCACCGTTTTTGATAGCTTCACTACCTGTTACGGTTGCAGTTGCTTTATCAGTATCAAGTGCAAAATTCAAGCTGTATGCACCATTTGATGTAACCTGCTGAAGATTTGCCTTTGCTTCATCAGTAAACTTAACATCAACATAAACTGTTGTGCTGCCATCAGTTGCCTGCTCAGTTCTGAGTGTTGCGCCATCAATATCTTTTTCTGTAAAAAGAACGTTTTTAGCGCTATCGGAAACCTGAATTTTACCATTATAGCCTAAGATTTCTTCAATGCCCGTGCGATACACGCTAAGAGGCATATCAACTACAACGTCATTTAAACCTTCAACCCTTGTGCTTACGCCCTTATAGCTCCAAAGTTCAGCACGCTTGCTGATAACTTCAACAGCGTTTATTGTTTCCTTGTGTACATCAAAACCCTGTGCATCCTTAGGTGCTTCAAGGCTATAAACGAACTCAGCCGTTTTTCCGATGTCATTTCCCTTTAACATAGCTTCATCCCATGCGATAAACTTTTTACCGAAGAGGGATATGTTTGCGCCGAATGCCCATAAGCTTAAAGCTACGATAACAACCAACAGGCATATCAACTTAATAAGATTTTTAATCTTCATTTAAGTGCAACTCCTTTTATAGAACTTTATTTATAATGTATATAATAATACAGTATAAAAATCTTTCTATATTATATATGAAGATTTAAAATTAGTCAAGACGAACATTTATTTATGCTATGAATTTTCACCAATTTTTTATCTTTCTTATTTGCTATTTAAGGGCATTGACGGTAAGTATACCTGCTAAACACCCCATAAGGCAGGTAAATAATAAATCACCGAACATTTTTAATGTTATGCTTAAAGGTTCGACAAGCATTGAAAGCAAAACACATACTATCCAATATGCACAAGCAACCGTCATACCTACCAATGCGCCCCGTTTTCTGATTTTTATTGATGCTGTTACAGTGCCTAAAATAATACTTACAACCTTCACCGCCAACGTTATAATTTTTAAAAAATCTCCCTCAGTATCTTTAGCAAGCAGTGCAAGTAATGCTACACCGATAACAGTGAAGCCCACCGCAAAAAAGATTCCTCTCAATAATGAATAAATTAAATTTGTTTTTTTCACATAAATCACCTCTTCTCAATACATATGAGAAAAAGGGAAAAATATGTATAAAAAAGCGCTCAGAAATCCGAGCGCTTATAAAAATAAAACTATTCCGCTTATAATCATGCCGATATAAATTATCTTCTTTAATTTATTTGAATCCAGTTTGTCAAAAACCTTACTGCCGATAAAATCGCCAAGCATACAGCCCGCTATGCCAATAATTGAATAAATAAGCACCTCTTTATTTATTGCTTTATTAAAAATTCGCATAGCAATAGCATAAATATTTATAAAACAAAAATAAAACTGAATGGTTGAAAAATAAGTAATATTATCGTTCATGGCATTACTTAAATATAATACCGCAGGAGGGCCTCCCGTTGAAAACAAGCCTTGCAACGCACCTGAGATGCTTCCTGCCAACGCACCATTAACGGTATTGGGCTTCAGCCTAATACGTTTATTAAAAAACATAAAATAAAGGCTAAACACCACAAGTGCCGCACCGAAAAGTGTTTTAAAAATATCCCCTGATACCTCTGAAGAAAAGTACACCGCAACGGGTATAGTCAACATTGAAGCACCAATCATAGGTAATACGGCTTTATATTTTGTGTTTTTTCTATAACGTACTGCATTATAGCTTGACGTTGCACAAGAAAGAAGCGTTGCTATTGATGCCGCAGCATTATGTGAAGGCATATAATGTGGTAAGAAAAGCATTGCAAAAATGCTTAAACCGAAGCCGCTTACCCTTTGCACAAAGCCTGCACCCATGCCTACAAAAACCGTAAGCACACAATACAACCAATCCATAATAAAAATCCTTTCATTATGTAAAAAAGCACTTCATACGAAGTGCTTTTGGCGACCCGGATGGGGCTCGAACCCACGACCTCTAGCGTGACAGGCTAGCGCTCTAACCAGCTGAGCTACCGGGCCAAATATGATGGTGGGAACAATAGGGCTCGAACCTATGACCCTCTGCTTGTAAGGCAGATGCTCTCCCAGCTGAGCTATGCTCCCATCGACTAACACGCTTATTATATTATAAAGCAAAATTCTTGTCAATCGAAATTTTCATATTTTTATTTATTAAGATAAAATTCTTTGTACCAGCGGGCAAAATTTCTTAAACCTTGCCTTAAAGTTGTTGACGGTTTAAAGCCGAAATCCCTTTCGAGGGCAGAAACATCAGCATAAGTTATCGGCACATCGCCCGCCTGCATCGGCACAAGTTTTTTATGTGCTTCAAAGTCATAATCCTCAGGTAAAACACCTGCTGCAACAAGTTCCTGCTGAAGAATATCAACAAAATCAAGCAAGTTTTCAGGGCTGTTATTACCTATATTATATACTCTGTACGGAGGCAAAGGAAGACCATCCTCGCCGTTTTCCTTTTCAGGCGCACAACACATAACGCGTTTTACACCCTCAACAATATCATCAACGTAAGTAAAATCACGTTTACAGTTGCCGAAGTTAAAAATCTCAATAGTCTCACCTTTTAAAAGCTTATTGGTAAAACCAAAGTATGCCATATCAGGTCTACCGGCAGGTCCATAAACCGTAAAGAAACGAAGTCCGGTTGAGGGAATATTATAAAGTTTACTGTATGAATGTGCCAGCAACTCATTTGATTTTTTTGTTGCGGCATAAAGTGAAACGGGATTATCAACCTTATCGTCAGTTGAGTAAGGTATCTTCTTATTTGAGCCGTAAACAGACGAGCTTGACGCATAAACAAGATGCTCAACAGGATTATGTCTGCACGCTTCAAGAATATTATAAAAGCCGATGATGTTGGACTCAATATAAACGTCAGGATTGGTTATTGAATATCTTACACCTGCCTGCGCCGCAAGGTTAACTACTACCTGAGGCTTGTACTCATCAAATATCTTATCAATAAGCGCGCGATCAGCAATGTTGCCTTTAATAAAAGTCCAATCAGGGTTAAGCTTATTTAACTTATCAAGTCTGTACTCTTTTATGGAAACATCGTAATAATCGTTCATATTGTCAAGACCGATAACCTTTGCGCCCTCTTTAAAAAGCACCTCACAAAGATTCGAGCCGATAAAGCCCGCCGCCCCCGTAACAAGAACAACCTTATCCTTTAAAATAACGTTTGGTGTTAACATTTTATTCCCTCATATTCCTTTTGTACTTTTTCATAGCTTTCAAGATTACCGATATCATAGCGTTTGCCGGGCATTTCAAAAGCATGAACCGTTGTTACGCCCGAAAGCCACGCAATATAGCTGCCCGGTGCATCTGTACCGCACCCTGCTTCAATACCTTTTTTAACAAGGCGTGCATCCTCTTTAGTGTAATAATAGAAAGGAGGACAACACCAATTTGTTGCAGGCTCAGGTGATTTTTCAGTCATATTAAGAATCTTGTCGTTTTCATCAATAGTAACAACCCCACATTTTAAAAGCTTTTTAAATTCAGGCTCATAATAGCGCATAATGCAGGATGTGTTTTTCTTTTTTGCATATTCGATAAATGAACACAAGCTGAAATCAAGAAGATTATCGCCTGCGATAACAAGCATATCATCATCAATATTAAGTTTTTCGATAGCAAATTGAATATCACAAACTGCGCCAAGACGAGTTTCATTGGTGCTTGTACCATCATCAACTACAGTGATGTTATTTCTGCCTTCTGCCCAAGCAGCAAAATGTTCATAGAACTTATGATTTGAAATTACTATATATTCATCAACCTCATTTGACTTGTCAATATCCTCAATAAGCCAATCGAGAATTGCCTTCTCCTGCACTTTAAGCAAGGGTTTGGGGAAATTTTCAGTCAACGGATAAAGTCTTGTTGCGTAACCTGCCGCAAGAATAATACACTTCATAATTACACCTCTTATCGTTCTACACCGTCTGCACTATGGCATACGTGAACGGAATATTTGCCTTCAAGTAAAGGAAATTCCTTTAAATATTTTTTTGATACATTTTCAATTATGCTCTCTTTAAATGACGGATCACAAAGCGCCATACAGCAACCTTTAAAGCCTGCACCTGAGAATCTGCCACCATAAATGCCGTCAGTTTCACACATAATGTCATATAATGATTTTAATTCAGGTGAACCTGTTTCATAATTCACGATTGATGATTTTCCGCTTTCAAATGAAAGTCTGCCATATTCAACAATATCGCCTTTGCGCCATGCCTCAGCGCCTTTTTCAACACGTTCAAACTCACTATACCAATGCTCAGCACGTTTGCGCCAATTTTCAGGAAGCTTACTTTTATGCTTTTGGAAAATCTCAACAGGCACGTCTCTTAAAAATGCTTCGTTAAACTTGCCATATTCAATTCCTTCAAACGCCATTAAAGCATATGCAGCACTTTTACATTCATCAACACGCATATTAAACTTTGAACCGGCAAGGCTTCTTTCAACCCCTGAAAAGAAAATCAAAATATCATATGGCTTCATTTTAGGATTGGTTGGGATAAGCTCATAAGAATCATCCAACGTATCAAGATACAAAAGGTGATCTTTTTTTGAGTACACCTCGCAGGATTGGTCAAGCTTACCGCAAGCAACGCCAACGTACTCATTTTCAGCCATTTTGGCTGTCATAATCATTTCATGTTCAGTTAAATGAATGTTATTTACCTTGCACAACGCTGATAAAAATGCAATAATCACAGCCGCTGAGGAAGAAAGTCCGCCAATGGGAAGCTCGCCCTCGATTACACCGCAAAGACCAACAGTTAACGGATATTTTTTACTAAGCATCAACGTTGCGCCACGCAAATAGTCTGCCCAATCACTTTCCTTTTCCTTGGGCACCGAATTTATATGAAACTGCGCCCTTTTATCAAACTGTAAAGACACAAGCTCAACTACGCCATTCATCTTTGGCCCATAAGCAATATGAATCCCCTTGTCGATAGCAAGTCCCGTAATTTTACCATTCTGATGGTCAGAATGCGCACCAATAGGACATATCCTGTACGGGCAAAACGCTACGCCTGCAGGTGATTTTTTATATGTTTGTTCGAAAAGTTGAATAGATTTCATTTTTCCCTCCGAAGCGATTTAGCCTTAACACGTTTTATAATATATTCTCTTACTTCAGGATTATATACCATCGCTGCCCCAAAGAACAATACAACCGACACAATAACAAATACTATTCCGCACAGTGCAAAAGATATATAAGTATTACACAAATTCGCTATTTGCTCTCTAAAAGCGAATTCAAGAATTGCAAGCAAGCCAAAAATCACAACATTTACACCTAAGCTAATATATGTTTTTAATGGGCTTCTATGTAATATTTTTATATTTGCATAAATAATAATATCGTTAGATCTATATAGAAGCGCAATCACCGTCCCTAAAAGCACACCATAAATACCTATTACATTTGCAAGAACTATTGATGAAACAAGATTTATGCCTGACTCAATTATACTTCTTCTTTGTGTTGCTTTTGCATGGCCGGCAATATTAATTAATTTTACTGACGCTGCTCGACTACACGATAAAAATTGAATGGACACAAACAATATTGGCAACAAATAGTCAACATATTCTATATCAACAATATCAGTTGTATATATTTTTATAAATGGACAAATTAACATATATGCAACCGAAAACACCGAAAATGTAAGTGCCATATAAAGGCTATCATACATATCATGTATCTTTACATAGGACCCATCATTTTTTGCATAACTTTGTCCTAACAAGTAACTCAGTCCACTATTTACTGCGCTTATCAACGAATTAAGTGCAACAAAAACCATGCTATATATCGAATATACACTTGCAACTAACAAGCCACAAAATGTTGATAGTACAAATGCATCTGTACTTGAAAAAATCACACTCGATATTTCATGCACAAGAAATGCCTTACGTTGTGAAAGCGTCGACATATTAGGATTTTTATGTTTTTTTAACCATGGATACTTTTTATTCATTACCACTACAAATATTACAATTTGTATGCAATTTACAATACAGTACCCAAATTGAAGTATTACAATATTATATCCTAACCCCATCAACAATATCTTAGTTATTGATGATAAAATATATATTATAAGGGTAATATTTGAAACTATATAATTTTTCCCATCAGCTGCTAATACTTGCTTGTATGCTGCCGAAAAATAAAAAGTCAATGCCCCTGAAAGTCCTTGAAGTCCCATAACAAGCACTACTTGAACATAGCCAAGACTTGTTTTAACACATAATGGATAGATCAATGACGATGCAAGAACTACAAGCGCGTATATTACAGTAACCTTTCTGTAATATTTCTGTGTTGCAGAAAAAACATCTGAAATCGCATCTCTGTCATTATCAACCACAGGCCTGTAAAGTGCATTAAGAGAAGCAGTACCTATACCCGCCTCAAGAAGTCCTACATAAACAAAAATCTGTGAGACCGTAGTTAGTAAGCCGTTTACCTCCGAGCCATAAGATGTCAACAACAGTCTTGGAATCGTCAAGCCTATTATTAGTGTCAAAAACTGGTTGAACACCCCATAAAACAAATTATTTCTAATTTTTTTACCATTACTTTGTTGCATAAAAATTCCTTTTGTTTATATATTAATTAACAGAAAACTATCTTATGTTCTTTTTTTGATTCTTTGGAATAAACATGATATTTTTGCTCTTAATTTATACAAAAGGTATATCATCCTTACCATTTTGTATTTAACAAGAATCAAAATGCATTTATTTGTCTGATATTCTCTCCACGGATTTTTATTAAAATTCTCAATAAAAAACTTATCATTTATACATTCTGATATAAAAGTTATTTTTTCCTTAGGCGTAAGTGTTTTTTCGTAAACATATGATTTTAAATGCATTAAACTTCTCTTTATAAAATTTATGCTTGTATATCGTTCAACTGTTATATCGTAATCAAACACATTATCCGTAATCGACTTATCATATTTTAAAATCTCAAATAAATTTTTATGAAACTTTGTAGTTAATGATTCATTAACGGCTCTGCGATACATATATAATATTTCCGGAATAACAACAAGCTTATTGATATTCTTTAAATACGAAAGATTGAATAATCTATCCTCGCCTATAGAGTAGCGAACGTCAAACGCCAATTGATTATTAATAATTATCCCTCTTCTATACAATTTATTCCATGGGCTATTAATCATATGTTTTTTTGCTAAATACATATAATTCAATGTTATTTCTTCAAAAGAATTGAAATGTTTTTCTTCTTCAACAAAACTCTTATCGCTTATAGGAAATGTCTCATACCCAAATATAAGCCATTCATTGTCCTTAATACTTTCAACCGCTGTTTTTAAAGTATGAGGCAACACTAAATCATCCGCATCAACAAATTGTATATATTCTCCGTTTGCATGAGCTATCCCATAATTGCGAGCATTTGATACCCCGCCATTTTTAATATGAAAAACTGTTATACGATTATCTTCTTTTGCCATTCTATCGCAAATGGTGCCACTCTCATCTTTTGATCCATCATCAACAAGTATCAACTCCCAATTCTCATACTCTTGAGCCAAAATGCTTTTAATTGTTTCCTCTATATATTTTTGGCAGTTATAAACTGGGATAATTATCGATACAAGCATTTCAGTATTCTCCTTTGCCATGCAACAACTTACTTTTTTTATTAATATGTTTCTTTTTAGTTAATTCTTTTATCTTTTACTAAACCAACACATCAGAATCAACATAGTATACTTCTTTTTAGAAAGAAAAAACCATACCATTTTATTTCCAAATGAAAGAATATTTTTAGACTTCTCCTGTTTAGAATACTTATATAAATCGCTTTGTTCTAATTCTTCTA
The DNA here is from genome assembly GCA_045653985.1 of Clostridia bacterium. GTDB lineage: Bacteria > Bacillota > Clostridia > Christensenellales > QALW01 > UMGS1322. Next base: position 13,281 of record JAZOMK010000028.1, read on the forward strand.
ACAATGCTGTTTTTTTACAATGTTCAATCTTGCTTCGACAAACTAACTTTGTTGCTTCTATCATTAACTTCTTCACAACACTTGTATATTCATTCAAAGTAATTTCGTCGAATACTTGTTCATTAACTATTAATTTGTATGATTCTGCACGAACGTAAAGCAAGTCTTTTATAAACTGTTCCACATTTAGTTTTTGTGTAACTGAGTTTTCGTTTTTTCTATAACAATATAAAACTTCATTTGTAAATACTGTTTTAGGATTCATCTGTAAAACATCTAATGTTTTTAGCAAATCTTCACCATAGCACACTGTTTTTAAAGACTTGTCTTTGAATAACATTATTTCTCTTTTTATTGCTTTTTTGCACAAACTATTATATTTACTAGAAAAAAGGATAATTTTATACAATCCATCCTTATCGCAAATCAATTTTTTTTCTACACTAATGGTCTGTTTTTCAAAATTAGGATTATCCACAAATCTTTCAAGCTCATAAACGACCATTTCACAATTATACTTGCTTATTGTTTCTTCTACTGTTTCAAGTAACCACGGAACAATTACATCATCTGAGTCTAACGATATGATATAATCGCCTACTGATCGTTCTATTCCATAATTACGAGTGTGTACCATTCCCGAATTAGCCTTATGAAAAACCTTTATACGTTGATCTTTTTCTGCATATTTGTCGCATATTTCACCACTCTTATCTTTAGAGCCATCATCAACTAATATTAATTCAAAATTATCATACGTCTGATTTAATGCCGATTGTATGCATTCATCTAAATACTTTTCCGTATTATATACAGGTACAACAATACTAAACTTTATATTTTTCATTTACTTATCACTTTCAAAACAAAAAATTATTATAGATTTTTCTCCGGCAATTCTATCCAACTACCAATAGTATAATCCCACTCTTCCGGTTCAAAAGCAGTATAGCCTGCGCCTGGTGAAAAAGTTAATTCACCAAAGTAAAGGCTACCATTGATATCATAAAAATCAACACGTAAAAACGGAATATCTTTCGACAATACCTTACTAAATTCAATCATTTGATCAAAAGTTGCCGGTTTGGGTGGTAACTCTTCAAACTCAGCAAAATCATTTCTCTTAAAAGGTTCTTTTTCCCAATCTAAAGAAACATAGTTTATATTTGCTGTGGCATGATTAGACAACCCTCTCGAAACATATAAAAATTTTGGGTTGCCATTAAAGCAATAAAATTTATAATCACACAACTCAGGATGAGAAGAATCTTCCATATACTTTTCTGCTATAATTCTTTTTTTAACATTTTTATATGGCCACTCACGATGAACATAAAAATAGTCTCTTTTTAGAAACTTTTCTATTCGTTCTTTTGCCTTTGAGATATCAAAATTTGATTTATCTTTACAAATAGCAAGTCCACCGGAATCATGGGTGCATTTTAACACAAACTGTTCTGGTAAAGATTCAAAATCGATTTCATCAAAAGAATCCCACACACCGAGCGTAGGTATAATATATTCTTCACCTATTTTATCTGCAACATATTTTTTTGCTGAATATTTATCAACCATCGTGGTATATTCGGGTTTATGGTCATAAAGTTTCAGCCATTGTAATTTTTCATTAAAGGTCTGTGGATTTTTAAGGTTAAGTTTTTTACCTATACAAGCATAATATTCAAGTTTAATAAACTTTTCATCAGAAAGATTTTTCCCATGAGTTTTGCCCAAATAATATGCTATCCATTTTCTTAAACTAAACAAGCTTTTTATTTTCATTAGTTTCAACCTTTTCGCGTTTCTTTATAATTATATATGCAAATGCAAGCGCAGTAACTATTTGTGTAGCTCGCTCATAGTAGCTTACCCAACCAACGCCAAGAATTATCTGTAATACAATATAGGTAAGAAAATACATTGCTATAAGATCTCTCTTCAACGCTAATTTAACTAAACTTACAATTAAGAAAATATATGGAATATAATGCAAGCAAAAGCCAATTATGCCATAGTTCATCAATAATTCAACAAAGTTATTATGTGAATACGTGCCGAACAAACGATATGAATAGCCTGTACCATGACCAAAGATAGGTTTTTCATAAAAGGCTTCAAGCCCTTCAGCAATATACCTTTCTCTCGTCATATCAGTATCATAAGAAGTATCTTCTCCAAAGAAACCGCCAAATAATTTTTCAA
>JAZOMK010000029.1:0-4605 GCA_045653985.1 Clostridia bacterium
ATTCGGTTCTTTTTTTTCGGAAATTTTCCGATACTTTTAAAATTGACACAATAAAAAAAGATGGTATAATTGTAGTGAGGTGGTTTTATGACGTTAAAGAAAATCGCAGAAAAAGCAAACGTTTCCGTTTCAACAGTATCAAGGGCATTAAACGATTCCTACGATATCAATCCCAAAACGCGTGAACTTATCTTAAAAATTGCCGACGAACAAGGCTATCTGCGCGATAAAAAACGCGTAAAACTTGAAAACAAACGCAAAAAAGGCATCAATGCAGCAATTATCTGCCCCGAAATTATAAGTTCGCACTATTCCGATATGGCAACGCGCCTTACTGAGGTTATCCGTGCAAAAGGCTCTGATTGCACCGTTTATTATAACGATTTTTCCGATGAAAAGCTCCGTGATATCATAAAGCGTTGTATTGAGGATTCTTCACATGACTCCATAATTTGCTTTAATAATATTACCTTTGAGATTGATAACGGCAACATTCCAATTATTTGTCAGCGCGGGCTTGACAGATACTCAAAATTAGTTATTGATTACTCTATCGTTTTAAATCAATGCGTAACGCGTCTTTTAAAAGCAGGCAAAAGCAAAATCGCCTATGCAGGTGAAAGCCACTCCAGCCACAAGTGCACCCATCTGATAAATGCGTTAAGTGAGCATAACTTAAAACTTCACCGCACTTATAAAAGCGATAAGCGCTTCGGCAAAGCAGGCGAAGAATGTGCAAAAGCCTTTTTAAAAGATAAAAATCGTCCCGATGCTGTAATCTGTGCTTATGATGAAATCGCTTTCGGCTTTATCCATACAGTAAGCAAAGAAGGCATAAAAGTTCCTAATGACCTTGCCGTTATGGGCATAAACAACGTACCTACCTCAGAATATTTCTTTAACGGCTTAACAACTATCGGCTTTGATTGTACTAAGGTTTTCTCAACCCTTGTTGACGACCTTTCCGAAAAAAACCTGACCACCCCACGCACTTATAGTATACCCACCATTCTTATTGATAGAAATACGGTTTAATAAAACTAAAGCGCCTCTGCAAAAATGCAGAAGCGCTTTTTTCATCGTATCACATCATATATAAGTGGTTGTTTTTGGGGTTCAACATCCGAAAATTCTATTGCGTCAAAATAATTGATTTTATTAAAGGTTTCAGGATTATTGGTATATATTGTGCAAAGCTTTTCGCCTTTTTTAACAAAATCGCCTGTCTTTTTATTTAAAATGATACCTGCCGAAAAATCAATTTTATCTTCCTTTTTTTCTCTGCCGGCACCTAAAAGGCAAGCAACTATGCCGATTTTTTCAGCATCCATTTTATTTATATAGCCGTCAGTTTCGCTTATGATCTCTTTTTTATACTTTGCCTTTTCAAATTTATCTGTATTTTCGATATATGAAACATCGCCACCCTGCGCAGATACCCATTCCTTCATTTTATTATAGGCACTACCATCCGCTATAGCAATGCGCGCAAGCTGTTCCGCCTGATTTACATCAATTTTTTTGAAAAGTGCAATTATATTTGCGCTTAACTTTATTGAAACCTCTTTTAAATCACATTCCTTTTGATTTTTTAATATCTCAACCGCCTCGATAATTTCAAGTGAATTGCCGATATTGTTGCCTAAAGGTGTGTTCATATCAGTAATTAAAGCCGCCATATTTCTGCCGCACTTTTTGCCGATAGTAACCATATTTTCAGCAAGTTTTTGGGCATCTTCTGCCGTTTTCATAAAAGCACCGCTACCCCACTTAACATCAAGAACAATGTTTTTTGAGCCTGCCGCAAGTTTTTTTGACATTATACTTGCTGTAATTAAAGGAATTGAATCAACTGTTGCTGTAACGTCACGCAGAGCATACAGTTTTTTATCGCAAGGTGCAAGATTGCCCGTTTGCCCGATAACCGCCATGCCCGTTTTGCGTACCGTATTTAAAAATTCATCCTCTGAAAGTTCGGTTTTGTAGCCGGGAATAGACTCCAACTTATCAACCGTACCGCCTGTATGACCTAACCCACGCCCCGACATTTTTGTAACAAAACCGCCCAAGGAAGCCACGATAGGCGCAACAATTAAACTTGTTTTATCGCCAACACCGCCCGTTGAGTGTTTATCGGCTGAAAGTTCCCCAAACTCAGATAAATCAACGGTATCGCCTGAGCGCGCCATGCTTTCAGTTAAAAGTGCCGTTTCTTCATCTGTCATCCCATTAAAAAACACAGCCATCATCAATGCTGATGCCTGATAATCAGGAATTTCCCCGGAGGTATAGCCTGAAACAAAAAACTCAATTTCCTCTTTTGTTAAAATTCCGCCATTGCGTTTTTTTAATATAATATCGTAAATGCGCATAAAATCATCCTAAATTTTTATTAGTGAATGCTTTAGGCAAAAGTTCACCTAAAGTAATTTCCTCAAAACTGTTTTCATCCTTAACAACGTAAATCTTAAAATCAGGCGAACAGAACTCACTTAAAACCTGCCTACACACACCGCAGGGATATGCAAGATTCTTGCCATACACAGCCAATGCTGAAAATTCACGTTCATTATCAAAAACCGCCTTAAAAATTGCAACACGCTCAGCGCAAACAGTTGGCGAATATGATGCGTTTTCAATATTTGCGCCCTGATAAATTTTGCCGTTTTTAGTTAACAGCGATGCGCCTACTTTATATCCCGAGTATGGCGCATAGGCATTTTTTGATGCTTCTATTGCCCTTTTTATAAGCTCCTTCATTGCGCTACCTCTAATGCAAGAGTCATCATTTCCTTAAATGACTTTTCTCTTTCATCGCTTGATAAACTTTCGCCTGTAATTAAATGGTCGGATACCGTAAGTATCGCCAATGCCTTTTTATTAAGCTTTGCCGCATTCATATATAATGCCGCCGCTTCCATTTCAACGGCCAAAACTCCCATTTTGCCCCAAAGAGAAACGGTATCAAGTTCAGAATAAAAAACATCAGTAGAAAGCACGTTACCTACATGATAGTTTACGCCCATTTCCTTTGCAATTTTAACTGAGTTTTCCAATAATTCATAGTTGCACACATTTGCATATGTGCCTGGCAATGCGTACTGATGGGCAAAGTTTGAGTCTGTCGACGCGCCAAGTGCAAGAACAATATCGCGCACTTTAACTTTTTCATTCATCGCCCCTGCCGAGCCTATACGAATGATATTTTCAACATCAAAAAACTTAAAAAGTTCATAGGAATATATGCCTATTGAGGGCATACCCATACCGCTTGCCATAACGGAAACGCGTTTGCCGTTATAATAACCCGTATACCCCTGCACGCCACGCACGTCGTTTACAAGAGTTATATTTTCTAAAAAATTTTCAGCAACAAATCTTGCACGTTTAGGATCGCCCGGCATAAGCACCGTTTTTGCAAAATCACCTTTTTCAGCTTTAATATGTGGTGTCATCCTTTATCTCCTTTGTAGCCAAATCATTATAGCTTGAATCAGCCTTAAACGGCTGAATTTGGCTATATTTGGCTTTGTCGTCCTTTTAAGGCGGACCTGCCTTAATGCGTCCTCCGCACCCAAATCTAACTAAAATTGAGCCATTTCAGGTCGAAGATTTAAAAATGATAAAATTTTTGTTTTAACAAGAAAAAGACCGCAGGTAATATCGGAAATATTATCAAGGGCTTTGACACAGTTAAAACGGAAATTTTACATTTTGAAACTGATTTAAGCTACAATGATTTGGCTATTTTAATTATTCTGCTTGTACCAAGACGGCTTGCCCCAAGTTCAACAAAGGCTTTTGCATCATCAATGGTCTTTATGCCACCTGCCGCCTTAATTTTCTTGGTTGTGATATTTTCGCTGAAAAGCTTTATATCCTCCATTGTTGCACCGCCTGAAGAAAATCCCGTTGAGGTCTTAATAAAATCAGCATCGGATTTTTCAACTATTTGGCACATTTTTACCTTTTCATCATCAGTTAAAAGGCAGGTTTCAATTATAACCTTTAGAAGTTTGCCATTACAGGCTTTTTTAATTAAATTGATTTCGTTTAAAATATCATCGTACCTTTTATCCTTTAAAAAGCCGATATTTATAACCATATCAATTTCATCAGCACCGTTTTTAACTGCATCGGAAGTTTCAAAACACTTGCTTTCCGTTGTCATATTACCGTTAGGAAAGCCGATAACCGTACAGATTGTTATTTCTTTTGAATATTCCCTTGCCTGCTTTACGTAGCAAGGCGGAATGCACACACTTGCCGTATTATATTTTAAACCATCATCAATTACTTCTTTAATTTCATTCCACGTTGCCGTCTGCAACAGCAAGGTATGATCAACCTTATTTAAAATTTCTTTCATACTAACCTCTATTTTTTCCTTTTTGATGTAATAATAAACATTAATACTGTAAGCACTATTATAATGGCTGATAAAAATATTATTGCCGTATATCCCGGTTCTGTTTTGGGCGCATCATTATTGATTGTTTCAGCGCATACCGAAACACCGCACATTGAAATTAACATTAAAAACATTGCAAACAACTTTTTCATAAGCATTATCCTACTATTTACTATATTATACCAAATTTTCTG
>JAZOMK010000030.1:0-1771 GCA_045653985.1 Clostridia bacterium
ATGCAATTTATCGTAGATAAAAACATTTTCGCCATTTTTATTAAATAAATATGTGCTGTTGCGGATGTTACCATCGCGCTTTTCAAGTACGTTTATTGAAACGTATGCTTTTTTATTTTTGGCAATGTTCTTTGCCTTTTCAAGCATACTTTTTGCCCTTGCCATTGCCTTAATTTCGCTTTCAGCATCAGAAATTCCGCCTGCGTTTGAATATTCAGGCAACAGTATAAGACCGTTTTCCTCAACCTTTTCAGCTTCTTTTAATAAAAACTCGGCAATTTTTGCATCTGGATTTTCGCCCATATAATATGATGGTTGCACAACCGTTACTTTCATTTTTGAGTCTCCTTACAAATTTCAATACATTTATCAAGATAATTTTTTACTTCATTTTCACCCTCGGCAATACTGCCTAAATGGTCATAATCATGGGCGGCAACAATGCGCTTAATATCCATATTTTTTAATTTTTCAATGGATTCTATATACTGTTTAGGATGTCCTATACCGCTTCTGTACTTACCTACGCCTGCAAGCTGAAGGCAATCGCCCGATAAAAGCGTTTTTGTTTTTTTGTCAAAATAGCCTGTCGAATGTTCCGTATGTCCCGGCAACAAAACAGTTTTAAGATTGCCGATTATCTCTTGCCCGTCAGTTAAAAACAGTTTTTTTGAAAAATCCGTTTCAAAAGTCGCACATATATAAGCATCAGAAAATGCTTGGCTAAGGCGATAAATTCCGCCCATATGGTCGCCATGATTGTGCGTTAAAATAAGATATTTTATTTGTTCCTTTGCAATTCCTGCCTCATTTAATTGGGGAATAATATATTTATCAACATCATCAGGATAAGTTGCGCTGTCAATTAAGGCAACACCATCATCACAGATATAGACATATACTGTTGTAAAAAGATCCTCAAAAGGAACTTTAATTCTGTAAATTCCGTTATCTAATTTTTCCAATGATATCCACCTCTATGACCTCAGTTTATTTAATGTTTATTAAGGATTTTCCTTCCCATTCTCTTTCGCCCTCAAAACCCATAATATCAATAATTGTGGGCGCGATATCTAAAAGTGATGCTTCTTTTATAACTTCACCTTTCTTAAAATCAGGGCCGTAAAAGAATAAAGGTATAATCATATCTTCAGGCATATCGCTACCATGTGAACGGTCATGTCCGCCATGATCAGCCATAATTATAACGGAATATTCTTCACCAAACTTTTCAATCATTCTTTTTACGTTATCAATGGCTATTGAAATACGTTTTAAATATTCTTTGCTCATCCATCCGCTGTCATGACCGCCTTTTTCATCAGTCTCAACCATATACAAGAAAACAAAATCAGGCTTATATTGATTGATAACTTCTTCAGCCTTATCTGTCAGCACAGTATCCGAACTTTCCTCCATATAGGCATTTATAAATGTTGAAAATTTTAATGACCTGGGCGATGCAATATCCCTTAAAGGTTCCCAGCCATAGAACATCGCCGAAATTCCGCCTATATCACTTATTTTTTCAAATATGCCCCTTACGGGACGCACCTGCGGAACGTATGTATTTGTTAAAATACCGTGGCGCTGTGGTGTTACAGAATGTGTCATGGAAAAATGGCATGGAAAAGTTACCGATGGATTCATCGACATCCCATTATATGTATAACTGCATATTTTTTCAAGCTCATTAACGTACTGATTCCCACAAGCCTTTAAACCGTCAGGACGCATACCGTCAATGGAAATTAAAATTACTTTCTTTTTC
>JAZOMK010000031.1:0-4736 GCA_045653985.1 Clostridia bacterium
CTTATGAAGGCACGGGCGAGCTTGTAAATCCCGAAGCGCCTAAAGCTGATGCCGTTGCACCTGAAACTGATGTAGTTGCACCTGAAACACCTGCTATCGACGCTACATCTCCCGATGCACCTGTAAGTTCAGATGCAGTAGTTGACGGTTCTATTTCAACAGATACCACAGTGCCTGAGATCGGACCTGAAGTATCAACCTCAGGAGAATCTTCAGAAGAAGTTAAGGAAGAAAGTGAAGAAGAAGTTGCCCCACCAAAAGCATACTCAACTTTCTGGGCGCTTGTACCACCCCTTGTTGCAATCGCTTTAGCACTTATTACTAAAGAAGTTTACTCATCACTTTTCATTGGTATCTTACTTGGTGGTATGCTTGCTGCTGATTGGAATCCCGTAAAAGCCTTTGACGGTGTGCTTAACGAAGGCATCATTGCCGCAGTTTCAGGCACCGCAGGTATCTTTATTTTCCTTGTTGTTTTAGGCGCATTGGTTGCTTTAATCAACAAAGCAGGTGGTTCAGCCGCTTTCGGAAGATGGGCAGAAAAGAACATTAAAACAAAAGTTGGTGCATCACTTGCAACCTTTATTTTAGGTGTACTTATCTTTATTGATGATTACTTTAACTGCCTTACCGTAGGTTCAGTTATGCTTCCCGTAACTGACCGCCATAAGATTTCACGTGCAAAGCTTGCATTCTTAATCGACGCAACTGCCGCACCTATCTGTATGATAGCACCTATCTCATCATGGGCAGCCGCAGTTTCAGAATTTACTGAGGGTACAGGCTATTCAGGTATTGAGTTGTTTGTAAGAGCTATTCCTTATAATTTCTACTCACTTTTAATGCTTGTTTTCGTAGTTGCAATTATTTTAATGAAGGTTGACTTTGGTCCTATGAGAAAGCATGAGCTTAATGCTTTAAAGGGCGACCTTTTCACCAGTGGTAAAGACAACGTTGAAACTGCTGAAACAGATGAAGTAAATCCCAAGGGCAGAGTTTTTGACCTTATCATTCCCGTAATTGTTCTTGTTGTACTTTCAATTATCGGTCTTTTATACGTAGGCGGTCTTTTTGCCGGAACAAGCTTTATTGATGCCTTCGGTGGAACCGATGCAACAGTTGGCCTTCCTTGGGGCGCAATTATCGCACTTATATTTACTATTATTTACCTTATCGCACGTCGCGTTATCACCTTTAAAGATGCTATGGATTCTATCCCCAAAGGCTTTAAAGCAATGGTACCTGCAATACTTATCCTTACCTTTGCAACCGCACTTAAGAACATGACAGGTCTTTTAGGCGCTGACGTTTACGTTGAAGGTCTTATGGCTTCTGCCGCTGAAGGTCTTGCAAGCTTCTTACCTGCAATTATCTTCGTTGTTGCATGTGTACTTGCATTCTCAACAGGTACTTCATGGGGTACTTTCGGAATCCTTATTCCTATCGTACTTTCTATCTTTGATTCAACAAGCCCATACCTTATTATCGGTATGTCTGCTTGCCTTGCAGGTGCAGTTTGTGGCGACCATTGCTCACCCATTTCTGATACCACAATCATGTCATCAGCAGGTAGCCGTTCAAACCACGTAAACCACGTTTCAACGCAGTTGCCTTACGCATTGTTTGTTGCAGGAATCTCATTCCTTATGTACCTTCTTGCCGCATTCATTACAAACGCATACGTTCTCCTTGGTTTAGGTACAATCCTTATCGTTGGTATCTTGGCGGTAATAAAATTCAAGCAGAAAGAACAGTAATTTAATATTACGTTACCTTTTTTAGGCAGCCACACACGTGTGGCTGCCTTTATTTACTTGACTGCATATCTTTGAAATGTTATAATGAATAGCGTAAATAGTAAATAGGTGTGGTATTATGGCTGTCGAAAAAATGATTTTTTATAAGGATTTAGAAAATTTATATACTGCTTGCATTTCTTCTGCAATCAAAACTGCCCTTGAATCTGCATGGGCAAACGAAGAAGGCGGCCCTTTTGCACGCTTTAAAGTTTCTGACGCAAACAACGTTGAGCGCGCAAACAAAAATAAAAAAGATGGTCCTAAAGTAAACGGAATTACCGCAAACTGCCATGATTTTGACTCTTTTGATTTTCAGGCATGCAATAAAACGCTTTTCTATCTTGGCGATGTATATAAAGAAATTTATGCTTTTTATAATATGCCCTCTGAAATAAGCAAAATGATAACCACCTTAGCAGGCAAAATGTTATCCGGCAGAAACATTCTTGCCCACCTTAAACCGAACACCGATGCAGAAAAAATTGAGCAAGTTCAAAATGAGCTTCTTGAATATATAAATTCCGTTTTCGCAATCGGATTTAATAACATTACCGATAAAAACGGCATCACTTATGCTGAGCTTTTCAAAAAAGGTTATCACGCATACCAGACACAGCAAATGTTCACGTGGGCAAGGCTTGATGATTATCTTGATAGAAACAAATACGATTTTTCCATTTTCCCTGATATTTGCATTTCAAATAACATTAAAACAAAAATGGAGGACGGCTGTTATTGGTTCTATTCTTCCGACGTCCCTGCTACTGTTGCTATCTTAAAAAACAATCTTTCATATAAGAATGCGCGAAAGAAAGAGCAAAAAACCTTACCTGCCAAAAATCCGCTTTTATCATTTTTTCCTTTTTTAATTATAGGTATAATAATTATTGCAATTATCATTTTTGCAGTTGTTTTTTCATCATTACCAAGTATTTTAGAAGATAACCCAATGCCTACCGCCACAAATCAAACCACACAAAACACTCCTGCAGATCAACCATCTGATAATACAGATGTTAAAAATCAAATCTTGCCTGAGCATCAAAACGAAATTAACGCACTAAAATACAGTAGCGATCTTGACTTATCAACAAGAACCGTTACCGTTAAAGAAGGCAGTTTAGTTTCACTTCCTTGCTCATTGGCATGGAAAAACATAAAAATATATTCAGAAGACACTACCATCGCCGTAGGCGAAGGCACACTTGTAAAAGGCGTCTCAAAAGGTACTACCTACATTATTGCCCAAAGTAAAACCGGCACAACAACGTCATATTGCATAATCGTTGAATAAACTTAACCCCCTGTATTGTTGTTACAGGGGGTTTAATTTTTATTTATTCTGAAAGCGGCTGAGCTTTCATGGTTACCGCAACACAGCAGTGTGGAGATTTCTCGTGCCCTCCTATAGAGTTATCCAACCCTCTGCGTCCTGTGCCTTAATCAAAGCCTCACGCATAGCCATAAGGTTTAAAGTTTGTGCTTTATCAAAGGGTACGATGCCTGATTCATAGAAATTAAGAATATCAAGCATAAGGCCGCCAAAGAAATCGGATTTACAATGGAAAGTGCCGTTATCGGTATAAACCGAGAAGCCAAATCCGGGTGCAAAAAGAATTGAGAATTTCTTGCCGCTTTCGGTAATGATTGTGCAAGTTCTCTTTCTGCCGAATTTTTCAACCTTTACCTTTTGTGCCTTTTCATTTAAAAGCACAGTTGCCATTTCAGAAGTATGGATAATATACTCCTCAAAATTGCCGCCACCGCCTGAAATCATAATATTATCCCTATCCTTAACATCGTTAAGTTCGGTTGCATATCTTAAAGCAGAGGTTGAGAAGAAAGGCGCATTATACTTTTCACCTATTGCATAAATTTCTTCTGCTTCCTTTAAATTGGGTGCAAAGGTCTTATCAATATAAGTGCGCTTGCCGTATTTAAGTACGGTTTTTGCATACTGGAGATGTTTTTCAGGGTTAGATGGTGCAAGCACTAAAATAACATCGCTTTTCTCGCAAAGTTCTTCTAAACTTGCTACCTTTTCAACCTCATTTTTTGCACACCATTCATCAGTTGTAACACCGTTTACGGGTGAAGCATCAATTTCTGCCCAAGCGTATTTTACAACATAGTCAGTACCCAGCGTTTCGTTTGCCTTTTTAATCATCGCAGGATAATTATCAGCATGCCACTCGCCAAGATAATAATCAACAAAGCCTATTGTTTTCATAAAACAATTTCACCTTTCTTTTCTGCTGACGCATATAAGGTATCAAGAAGCTTTGCACTTTCAAGGATGTTTACAATATTGTTTCTGTCCTTAACGCCTGTGGTAATGGATTCAATAAAAGCAATATCCTCTTTTAAATACATATTGGGGATATCATATTCAGGTGTAACGGTTTCAAGAGTGTCGCCCTTATAAACCTCAAACTTACCGCCATAGGAAAGTCTTGCACCGCATTTATCGCCCATAAAGTCAATAAACATTTCGTTTTTATTGATATTCTGTGCCCATGCACCGTTAAATGAAATGCTTGCCTTGTCGGTACGGATATGACCTGTGATAAAGTCGTCAACGTCGTTTGTGCCGTTTTCAATATCAGCAGTATCTTCTGCCCACATACCCGTGTATTTATATGCTTTCATATCCTTTGCCATTTCGTTGTAAGCATCGCAAGTAACGTTTTTAAGTTTTGCACCGCCTAAAATGTAAAGGATAAGATCTAAAAAGTGTACGCCCCAGTCAACCAGAACGCCGCCACCCGACTGTTCCTTGGTGGTGAACGCACCGCCCAGGCCGGGAATGCTACGGCAGGCACGGAAGGAGCAGACCACGTGATAGAGCTTGCCGAATTCCCCGTTACGGTTCATTTCTTCCAGTTTTTCCACGGAAGCGTGATAACGGTTGCAGACGCCGATGTTCAGCATCAGACC
>JAZOMK010000032.1:0-4854 GCA_045653985.1 Clostridia bacterium
GCAATGAATAATGAAACTTTCAGGAAGGTTGTGTCAACTAAAAATTATCAGATAGGGCAGGGTGAAAGTGTGCGGTATCTTTATAATAAAAATCGCATTTTAGGTGAACTTGAAGGTGGCGATGGCATCAAAACGGGCTACACGCAAAAGGCGGGGAGGTGTCTTTGCTCATCAGCTACAAGAAACGGCGCGCAGGTAATCTGTGTTGTTTTAAATGATTATAATTGGTTTAATGATTCAAAAATCCTTATAAATAAGGCATTTTCGGAATATAAGTTTGTGCAGATATCAAAAAAAGACGAAATTATAACTTCTCAAAATATTTTTGACGAAAATTCCCGAAAGTGTGATATAATAACAACAGAAGATATTTTTTATCCCTTGAAAAAAGGCGAGTATCTTAAAGCTGAATATAATATTTTGCTTGAAGGAAACGGCGATAATGCAGGGGAAATAAAATTCTATCTTGATGATGAAGTAGTTTTTAATGTGCCGTGCGTTTTAAAAAATGACGCGCAAGGAGGATAAAATGAGATTACAAAAATATATGGCTGATTGCGGTGTTGCTTCAAGGCGTGCATCCGAACAACTTATTCTGGCAGGCAGGGTTACGGTAAACGGTGTAACGGTTACGGAACTTGGTACAAAAGTAAATGAAGGCGATATCGTTCAGTTTGACGGGCAAACTTTAAATCCCCCGAAAAATCGGGTATACATAATGCTTTACAAGCCTGATAAGGTTATGAGTACCGCATCAGATCCTGAAGGCAGAAAAACCGTCCTTGACCTTGTTGATGAAAAGGTGCGCCTTTATCCCGTTGGTAGGCTTGACTATCATACCGAGGGGCTTATTCTTCTTGTAAATGATGGTGATGTTGCTTATCACCTTACCCACCCTAAATTTGAAATCGAAAAAGAATATCTTGCAGTTATTCAGGATGAAATTTCAAGGGATGAGGTTTTAAAACTTCAAGCAGGCGTTATTGTTGACGGTCAAAAGACAGCGCCAAGCAAAGTGCGTGTTACTGAGATTACCGACCACACTACGAGCTTATCTGTAATCATCCATGAAGGCAGGAACAGACAAGTAAGAAAAATGTTTGAAGCTATAGGCAAAAAAGTAATACATTTAACACGTGTACGTCATGGCGAATTGGTACTTTCAGGGCTTAAAAAGGGCCAATGGAGGTATTTAACTCAGGAAGAAATTGATTACCTTGAAAATATAAAATAAATACCAAAAAACACTTGCCAAAATACCCCATTATATGTTATTATAAAGTGCGATAATTTTGAACAATATTTGCACTTCCTTAATGTAATGCAAGTTGCGGACGTGCTTGACGAAAGGGCCGAAATGGGCAAGATTAAACAAAACGTTTTATTGCATAATTCTTTCAGGGTAGAGGTTAATAACCTTTATACTTTTATTTCTTGTTGAATAGCACAACTTAGGCGCGAATTTTTTGATGCGCTGTGTTGTGCTTTTTATTTTAAATAAGTGTTGAAACACATATAATACAGTGAGGTGAATTTTAAATGGTTACAACGTTCCAAACTTTGGCAGGAACCAAACTTACGATAGGTGATTCTCTTATGGTTACACTTATCGGTGTTGTTATGGTTTTTGCTGTGCTTGCTATGCTTATCGTACTTATTGAAGCTTTGCATGCCGCTTTCAAAGACAGAAAGAAACCCGCAGCAGCTAACGTACCTGTTGCACCAAAGAAAGAAGAAAAAAGAATTTCTGCAGGTGTTATGGCTGAAGCTCCTGATGCTATGGAAGCAGAAAAAGACGGCGACTTTATTGCCGCAATATCTGCCGCAATTACTTGCGTTACAGGTAATTCGGATTTTAAAATCAAATCAATTAAAAAAGGTTAATAATTTTTAGGAGGAAAATAAAATGCGTAAATTTAATGTAAATGTAAACGGAAAGATATATGTTGTGGAGATCGAAGAAACAGGTGCACCCGCTCCTGTAAAAGAAGCACCTAAGGCTGAAGCAGCACCTGCACCCCAGGCAGCACCTGCACCCGTTGCAGGCGGCGCAGTAAATGTTGAAGCACCTATGCCCGGCACAATCCTTGATGTTAAGGTTCAGGTTGGTCAGACTGTTAAATCAGGTGATATTCTTTGCATCCTTGAAGCAATGAAAATGGAAAATGAAATTCTTGCACCCCAGGATGGTACTGTTAAATCAGTTGTTACAAAGGGTTCAACTGTTAATACCGGCGATATTCTTGTAGGCCTTGAATAATCTTGGAGGCTACATATGAACTTAGCTGTTTTATCGGCTGAAGGTTCCGTAAGCTTTGGCGATACCATAAAAAGATTATGGGAAGAAAGCGGAATCTACAGCATATTTTCTGAATTTTCAAGCACCGGCTGGCAGACACTTGCTATGATTGTTATTGCCTGCATACTTTTGTATCTTGCTATCGGCAAAAAGTTTGAGCCATTATTACTTGTTCCTATCGCATCGGGTATGCTTTTAGCAAACGTTGGCGGTGGTGAAATTTTCAACAGCGCTTGCTTTGCAGATGGCCATGTGCAATGGGCGGCATTTAATGGCGAAGGGTTAACACTTGAAAATGGTGATGTTATTAAAGCAGGATTGTTTGACTATCTCTATTTAGGCGTTAAATTAGGCATTTATCCTTGCCTTATCTTTATGGGTGTTGGCGCTATGACTGACTTCTCACCCTTAATTGCTAACCCCAAGAGCCTTCTTTTAGGCGCAGCAGCACAGGTTGGTATTTTTGTTACCTTTATTTTTGCAGGTCTTATTGGCTTTGATGGCTTGGAGGCATCAAGTATCGGTATTATCGGTGGTGCTGATGGCCCTACAGCTATCCTTGTTACAAGTCAACTTGCACCTCATCTTCTTGCAGCTATCGCAGTTGCGGCATATTCTTATATGGCACTTGTGCCTATTATCCAGCCGCCAATTATGCGCCTTCTTACAACAAAGAAGGAACGCGAAATTGTTATGGAGCAGCTTCGCCCCGTATCAAAGCGCGAACTTATAATTTTCCCCATTGCTACAGCAGCAGTAATTATACTTATTCTTCCTTCAACTGCACCGCTTATCGGTTCTTTAATGTTTGGTAACCTTTTAAGAGTTTGCGGCGCAACTGAGCGTTTAAGCAAAACTGTACAGAACGAGCTTTGCAATATCGTTACCATTTTCCTTGGTACCACAGTTGGTGCAACGGCAGTTGGCGAAAGCTTCTTAAATATTGACACGTTAAAGATTATCGGTATGGGCTTATGCGCATTTGCTATTGCAACTGCTTGCGGTATTCTTCTTGGTAAGGTTATGTGCTGGCTTACAAAGGGCAAAATCAATCCTTTAATCGGTTCGGCAGGTGTTTCGGCAGTACCTATGGCGGCACGTGTTTCTCAGGTTGAAGGTCAAAAGGCTAACCCCAAGAACTTCCTTTTGATGCACGCAATGGGCCCCAACGTAGCAGGTGTTATCGGTTCAGCAGTTGCTGCCGGTGTTCTTCTTGCTATATATGGTTAATGGAGGTATATTATGGCAAAAGTTTTAATTACAGATACTATTTTACGTGATGCGCATCAATCACAAGCTGCAACACGTATGAGAATTGAAGAGATGCTTCCTGCTTGTGAAGTATTGGACAGCATCGGTTATCATTCATTGGAAGCATGGGGCGGTGCAACATTTGACTCCTGCCTTCGCTTTTTAAATGAAGATCCATGGGATAGACTTCGCAAATTAAAGAAGGCACTTCCCAACACAAAATTACAGATGCTTCTTCGTGGACAGAATATCTTAGGCTACCGCCACTATGCTGACGACGTAGTTGATAAGTTCGTACAGAAGTCCATTGAAAACGGCATTGAAATCATCCGTATTTTCGATGCTCTTAACGATTTAAGAAATATGGAGCAGGCTGCAAAAAGCGCAAAGAAGTATGGCGGTATTGCTGAACTTGCAATGAGCTACACAACAAGCCCTGTTCATGATAATGATTATTTCGTTGAGCTTGCAAAACAGATGGAACAGATGGGCGCAGATATCATTTGTATTAAGGATATGGCAAACCTTCTTCTTCCTTATGATGCTTATGAACTTGTTTCAAAACTTAAAAAGGCAGTTAAATGCCCTATTCACCTTCATACACATAATACCTCAGGTACTGGCGATATGACTATCTTAAAGGCTATTGAAGCAGGTGTTGATATTGTTGATACTGCACTTTCACCTTTAGCAAACGGCACAAGCCAGCCCACAACCGAATCATTGGTTGCTACACTTAAGGGTACTGAGTATGATACAGGTCTTGAACTTGATAAGCTTGTTGAGGCTTCAGCACACTTTAAGAAGGTTGCACAGCGCCTTACAACTGATAAGATTCTTGACCCCAAAGTTCTTGCAGTTAACATCAATACACTTTTGTATCAGGTACCCGGCGGTATGTTCTCAAACCTTCTTTCACAGCTTAAAGAAGCAGGCAAGGAAGATAAGCTTCAGGATTGCTTGGCAGAAGTACCTAACGTAAGAAAAGATTTTGGTTATCCTCCCCTTGTTACACCTACCAGCCAGATTGTAGGTACGCAGGCAGTGCTTAACGTGCTTACCGGTGAACGCTATAAGATGGTTACAAAGGAATCAAAGGGTCTTTTAGCTGGCGAATACGGTCAGCTTCCCGCTCCCGTAGATGAAGAAGTAAGAAAGAAAGCAATTGGCGACGCAGAAGTAATTACTTGCCGTCCTGCAGACCTCCTTACTCCCGAGCTTGAGAAGTACACTGAGGAAGCAGGCGATCTTGCAAAAACCGAAGAAGACGTTCTTTCTTATGCTCTCTTCCCTCAGGTAGCATC
>JAZOMK010000033.1:0-6948 GCA_045653985.1 Clostridia bacterium
TCGCGAACATCTTATGAGTGCTTTCGTTGCGCTTGCGCACAGAAAAGACGACGTTAAGAAGGAATGCCAGAGATATTCTGATATGATAAGCTCAGATGATTTAATGATAATTTATCGTCTTGCTGTGCTTGTTCGTATTGCAGAAAGCTTTGATCGTGCAATGGATGGTATTGTTGAATCAGTTTCCTGTGATATTTTAGGCGATTCTGTTATTATGAAAACACAGGCAACATTAGATGCTTCGCTTGAGATAAAAGATGCCTTAACGTGCAGCGAAATGTTCAAAAAAGCTTATGGCAAAAACCTTGTTATTCTTTAATTGGAGAGTTAAAATATGCGCTTTGTAAATAAAAAAACGGTTATTAAAAATGGTATTGAAATAGTTGATGCTGATGTAACTGCACGTAAGGGTACTATCAGCTATGGTATATTTGAATCACACAATACAGGTGATGATATAAATAAACTTAAAATTAAATTTGATGCATTGGTATCACATGATATTACTTATGTTGGTATTATCCAGACAGCACGTGCAAGTGGATTAAAGAAGTTTCCTCTTACATATGCTTTAACAAATTGCCATAACAGCTTGTGCGCAGTTGGCGGTACTTTAAATGAAGATGATCATTTATTTGGCCTTTCAGCAGCAAAGAAGTATGGTGGAATGTATATTCCTCCACATCTTGCTGTTATACATTCATTTGCAAGAGAAGAGCTTGCTGTTTGCGGCAATATGATTTTAGGTTCTGACAGCCATACTCGTTACGGTGCACTTGGTACTATGGCTATTGGCGAAGGTGGACCTGAGCTTGTTAAGCAGTTGTTGGAAAGAACCTACGATGTTGATTATCCCGATATCGTTGCAGTATATCTTAAAGGTACACCTAAAGCTGGTGTCGGACCTCATGACGTTGCTATTGCAATGTGTAAAGAAGTTTTCAAAGAGGGAAAAGTTAAGAACAAGGTTCTTGAATTTGTTGGCCCTGGCATTGAGAATTTGAGTGTTGATTATCGTTGCGGCATTGATGTAATGACAACTGAAACTACTTGTCTTTCATCAATCTGGATGACAGACGAGAAGGTTCGTGAGTATTATAAAACTCATGGCAGAGAGGATGATTTTAAAGAATTAAAGCCTCTTGAGTATGCTGAATATGATGCTTTGCTTGAAATAGATCTTTCTGAAGTTGAACCAATGATAGCACTTCCTTTCCATCCAAGCAATGCTTATACAATTAAGGAATTTAAGGCAAACGCAAAAGAGATTCTTGCGGCCTTAGATGAAGAAATCAAGACACAATATCCTAAGTGCAACTGTTGCGTTTCTGAAAAACTTAAAGAAGATGGTTTCCATGTTGATCAGGGGGTTATTGCAGGTTGTGCAGGTGGTATTTTTGAAAATATTACTTGTGCAAATGACATTTTAAAAGGTGGAAGCACAGGTAATGATGCTTTCTCGCTCAATGTTTATCCCGCAAGCCAGAGTGTATATCTTGATCTTGTTCAAAAAGGTGTTATTTCTGATCTTATGGAAAGTGGTGTAGTAATTAAGACTGCCTTCTGTGGGCCTTGTTTTGGTGCAGGAGATGTTCCTGCAAATAATGCTTTTAGTATCCGTCATACAACACGTAATTTCCCAAATCGTGAGGGAAGTAAACCTGGTGATGGACAGCTTTCACTTGTTGCACTTATGGATGCACGCAGTATTGCTGCTACAGCTCTTAATGGTGGTGTCCTTACCGCGGCAGATGAGCTTAATGTTGATTATACCGAATATGCTTATACTTATCATAATGATATCTATAAAAAGCGTGTATATGATGGCAGAAACAACGAAAATCCTGAAGAGAGCCTTATTTTAGGACCAAACATTGCAGATTGGCCTACATTAAAGGAAATGCCTGAACAAGTTCTTCTTAAACTTGCAAGCGTTTTGAGAGATAACGTTACAACAACTGATGAACTTATTCCTTCAGGTGAAACAAGTACATTAAGATCCAATCCTTATAAACTTTCAAGATTTACACTTTCAAGAAAAGATCCTGAATATGTTGTTCGTGCTGATGAAGTTAAAAAAGTTGAAGATAGTGAAGAACGAGATGCTTTATTTGCGCAACTTAATAAAATTGATGGCATAAGTATAAATGATTGCGTTTTCGGTAGTGCTATTTATGCTAATATGCCCGGAGATGGTTCTGCAAGAGAACAGGCCGCAAGTTGTCAAAAAGTTTTGGGCGGATGGGGAAATATTGCTCTTGAATATGCAACAAAACGTTACAGAAGCAATCTTATAAACTGGGGATTATTGCCTTTAACTTGTACAAAAGAAATTTCTGAGTTGTTTGCCTGTGATGACTATGTTTTCCTTCCTGAAATTAAGAAGGATCTTGTAGCAGGAAATAATAAGACAATCGCTTATGTTATTAAGGGAGAGTCAGCACAGAAAGTTGAGCTTGGAATTGTTCCTATGACTAAGGATGAAAGAGACATCTTGTTAAGTGGTGGACTTATAAATTATTATTCTAAAAACTAATTGGAGGATATTTTGATGGGATTTTTTACCCGTGACCTTGGTATCGACTTAGGTACTGCAAATACACTCGTTTATTTAAGAGGCAAGGGAATTATCATAAGAGAACCGAGTGTTGTTGCTGTAAAAGTTTCGGGCAGCCGTAAAGAAGTTCTTGCTGTAGGTGAAAGAGCAAAAAATATGATTGGTAGAACGCCCGGCAATATTATTGCTGTTAAGCCTTTAAGAGACGGTGTTATTGCTGACTTTGACGTTACTGCCGCAATGCTTTCGGATATTATACACAGAGCAATGCCTCGCACTTTTTCACTTGCAAGAACACGCGTTGTTATTTGTGTTCCTTGCGGTGTAACGGGTGTTGAACGTAAAGCTGTTGAAGATGCAGCGAAAAATGCAGGCGCAAGTCATGTTGAGATTATTGAAGAACCTAAAGCAAGTGCTATTGGTGCAGGTCTTCCTATTAGTGAGCCTTCAGGTTGTATGATAGTTGATATTGGCGGTGGTTCAAGTGAAATGGCAGTAATTTCACTTGGTGGTATTGTTGTATCAAGATCTTTGCGCATTGCAGGTAACAAACTTGATGATGCAATAATGAACTTTGTTAAAAAAGAGTTTAACCTTGCTATTGGTGAACGCACAAGTGAAGAAATTAAAGTTCAGATTGGTTCTGCTTATCCAACTGGTGAAGAAAAGTCAATGGAAATCAGAGGACGTGACCTTGTTTCGGGACTTCCCAAAACAGTAACTATTACTTCAAGTCACGTGCGCGAAGCATTGAGAGAACCTTTAATGGCAATTATTGATGCTATTAAGGTTACACTTGAAGATACACCTCCTGAACTTGCTGCTGATATTATGGAAAGAGGTATATATCTTGCAGGTGGCGGTGCCCTTTTAAAAGGTATGGATACGTTGATAAAATACGAGACAGGTATGCCTGTGGTTATTGCGGATTCTCCTCTTGATTGTGTTGTTACGGGCGCAGGTATGGCACTTGAAAATTTGGATTATCTTTCATAATTTGGTGTTTATATGAAGAAACTTGATCGAAAAAAGTTAAAAATCGGGAAATATATCTTAATATGTTTTGTGGTTTTTATTACTTTGGTTTTGCTTATGTTCAATAGCGGTGTTTCATTTTTTGAAAAAATTGCGGGATACATTGTTAATCCCGTAATTTCTGCTGTTGATTCGGTTTCTGATGATGTTGGCAACTTTTTTGCAAGCTTTGGTGAAAGAACTGAACTTAAAGATAAACTTCGTGTTGCTGAGGAAAAGCTTGCCCAACTTGAAATGGAAAAATCAGTTGAAAACGAAGTTAAAAAAGAAAATGAAAGATTACTTGCTTTATTTGATGAAAGTGAGAAATACCCTGAATTTGAATATGAGTACGCAAAAGTTATTGCACGTAGTGTAGATGATTACAGTGCTACGTTTACATTAAACAAAGGTGAAGATGATGGTATAAAAGAGAATATGGTGGTTATTGCACCCGGTGGGTTAGCGGGTAAAATAATTGAAACATCTGATGACGCATCCATTCTCCTTGCTGTAATTGATTCACGTTGTGCTGTTCCTGCTTTATCTGAAGCAAGCCGAGATATGGGAATTGTAAGCGGTGTAAGTGATTCGGGAACAACTGCAGGATATTGTACTATGAGTGATTTACCGACCAATGCTATAATTAAACCCGGCGATACTGTTATAACTTCAGGAATGGGTGAGGTTTATCCTAAAGGAATTAAAGTAGGTACTATTACAGAAGTTTCAAAGGGAAATCTTAATCAATTCAATTCAAGTGCAAAATTATCACCATCTGTAGATTTTGATCACCTTGAAAGTGTTTTGATAGTTGTTAATACGGAGGAAAAAGAATGAGGACGATTTCAATGTTTGTTCTTTCGAGTATTCTTTTTATCTTTCATATTAAACTTGCACCCGCTATTGCTATTTTAAATGCTAAAATTGATTTTATTATGATATCAATTTTTTTGATTACAATCTTTTCAAAAAAATGGTATCCACCGGTATTATGTGCGGTTTATTCAGGAATAGCTGTTGATATAACTACGCAAGGTACATATATAAATACGGGAATTTATCTTTTTTTAGGCGTAGTTTTAGGAGTTTTAATTTTATTTTATAAGGAACATAATGTTGCTATAACTGCAGTTGCAGTATTTATTATGGTTGCAATAAAACATCTCTTGCTTGTGTTCTTATTGTATGTAATGAGACTGTCGCAGACATTTACTATTGTAACATTTTTTTATGGACTTTCGTCAGCAATATACACTACTATTGCAGGGATTGCTCTTTATTTTGTTTATAAATGGTTTTTTTCTTTTTCTTTTATGGAAGAAAAAAATGAAAATGAAGGCAAATATATTATCTGAATGGTGATTCAATGGGGTTATTAGATAAACAACATACAAGTGAAATGAATAATTTAACAAAACGCCGTAGCGGCATTGTGCTTCTGGCGTTTATTCTTGCGTTTGTTGTTCTTATTTGTACGGTTGGAGATCTTCAGTTCGTTAAGCATGAAGAAATATCTGAAGCTACCTCAGTTAAACATACCAGAACACTCAAAATTCAAGGTTTTCGCGGCAAAATACTTGATGTTAACGGGATACCTTTAGCACAGGATGAGGTTAGCTATAATCTTGAATTTTACAGAGAATATAATTTAAAATCGGAAAGAGAACAGTATACAAATGCAATTATATTTGCTATTGAATTAGCACAAAAATATAATCGCGAAATCGATACAACCTTTGCAATAACAAAAAATGATACAGGGGAGTATTATTTCTATTGGGGGAACGTAAGCGAAGAAGTTTCCAAAAAACGTGAAGATAAATGGAGAAGTGATTTCTACTTTGCTGATAGCAAAGGTTTAAAAATGTCTCCTTATGAAATGTATCTTGAAATGCGTGAACGGTACGTTATACCTGAAGATATGGATGACGAAAAAGCATTTAAAGTTCTTGGTATTTGGCAGGATAGCATCCAATCATATTGGTCTTCTAAATCAATAACGATACTTACAAACATCAGCCTGGAACTTGCTACTGCAATAGAAAGTTATAGTTACGAATTAACAGGCTTTAACGTTACGGAAAAATCAAAACGTGTATATCCTCAAGGAATGGTTGGTAGCCACATTGTTGGCTATTTAGGCAGAATTACAGCCGAAAACAGAGATTATTATGATGAACGCAATTATGATATCGAAAGCTTGGTTGGCGTTTCCGGAATCGAAAGCGTTATGGAAGCTGAACTTACCGGTTCAAGCGGAGAAAGAAGCGGACAGCGTGTTGTTGAAGTTACGTCCGGTGGTAGAATTATTAAAGAATTATCTTATGATGAACCACGCAGCGGAAATAATGTTTACCTTACTATTGATAATAATTTACAAAGAGTAGCAGAAGAAGCATTACGCAAAAATATTGCTGAAATTAAAGTACGTCAGTTAAACGAGTATAATGATCCTAAAAACACAGATAGATATATTAAACTTGTTGAAGAACGTGGTGGAAAAGAAATACAGTTTGCGCAGGTTGGCGCTGTTGTTGTTATGGACGTTACAAACGGCAACGTTCGTGCACTTGTCAGTGAGCCTAACTATGATCCTAATATGTTTTCGCAAGGCATTTCGCAAAAAGATCTTGATGCAATTATAAACGATGAAGCGAAACCATTGTTTAACAAAGCAATAAGCTCTTCCGATACACCTGGTTCGATTTTTAAACTGGGTATGTCATTGGCAGGACTTGAAGAAGGTGCAATCACTCCAACAGAAACTATTGAAGATTTAGGTGAATATAAAAAATATGTTTCGGGTTCAGAGAAAGGACCAATGTGCGGTTGGTATCGAGATAATCATGAAACACATGGACATATTAACGTTATAAGTGCTATTAACTATTCGTGTAACTATTTCTATTATGAGCTTGCTGATAGGCTTGGCATTGAAAAAATTAAGAAATGGGCAACGAATCTTGGGCTACTTGATAAGACAAATATTGAGCTTACAGGTGAAAAAATTGGCATCGTTGGCGACCAAAAAACACTTTACGATAGTTCACGTGATATAAATGACCAGGATACGAGCTTACCGTATCTTGTTGCAAAACAGCTTGTAACCATTCTTAAAGAATGTGCTGCAGCATCAGGCAAAAACT
The DNA here is from genome assembly GCA_045653985.1 of Clostridia bacterium. Lineage (GTDB taxonomy): Bacteria > Bacillota > Clostridia > Christensenellales > QALW01 > UMGS1322. Next base: position 6,721 of record JAZOMK010000033.1, read on the forward strand.
TATCTGATGATGAAATTAACAGAATAATGTACCGTTGTTTTGAGATGGTTGGTAAGTCAAGAACAGAAATTTTTGACGAAGTACAATCAATGCTTGTAAATGAGTATGGGATGTCAAAAACAAAGGTTCGTGATGATACTAGGTATAAATTGTATAGTTCTATCGTTCAAATTACATGGACAAATACTACAACTATTCAGACTGGTATAGGTCAAAGTATTACTACAG